>JAZOSI010000018.1:0-5410 GCA_045657065.1 Congzhengia sp.
ACGGGATTAACTGTGGCACCAAATGTAACATCAGAGCAGAACACCTTGTCTCCTCGTTTTACACCTGCAAGTTTTATAGCCATGTGGAGTGCCGCCGTTCCGCAGGAAAGCCCAACTGCGTATTTACATCCTAAATATTCGCAGGTAATACGCTCCACTTCGTTTATATTTTCTCCAATTGTGGACATCCAGTTTGTGTTGTATGCATCAGTCATATACTTTAATTCTTCACCGTGCATTGTGGGTGTTGCCAACCAGATTTTGTTATCAAATGCTTTAATCATACGAAAACATCCCTTATCAAAAATTATACATATTTCTACCTATTTATACATTAAATCATTATAACACCAATTCTTTTTCTTGTCAACAACTCTCCCCGACCGCAACACAAAAACCAATAATTTATAAAAAAGTGTTGACAAACCGTTTTCACTATGTTATTATAATTAAGCATTAAGCAGAAACTTGTTCGTTTCTCACCATCAGGCGTGATTGATTCACTGGCTAAAATGGTTGATACTTTTTCTTTTTGAAGTATTTTAGCGGACAGGTATCTGTCCGCTTATTTTTATGCATTAAATTTTGGAGGTGTTTTTCCATTAGTAAGCAAGAATTGTTGATTAACGAAGAAATCAAATGTAAAGAGGTCCGCTTAGTCGGCGCTGACGGTAATCCTTTAGGTATTATGTCTTCAGCTGACGCGTTGGAAGAAGCTTATGCTAAGAATCTTGACCTGGTGCTCATCGCTCCTAAAGCTGAGCCCCCCGTGTGCAAAATTATGGACTACGGCAAGTATAAGTTTGAGCTTACCAAGCGTGACAAAGAAGCCAAGAAAAACCAAAAGGTTATGACCATCAAGGAAATCAGACTTTCTCCGTCTATCGATAACCACGATTTTGAAACTAAGGTAAACCACACTAAAAAATTCCTGTCCTCCGGCGACAAGGTAAAAATCACAGTTCGCTTCCGCGGCCGTGAAGTTCACCATAGTGCTATGGGGCTTGAGCTTATGGAAAGGTTCAAAACAGCAGTCGAAGAAGTTGGCTCTGTTGACAAGCCGCCCAAGCTCGAAGGCAAAAACATGAGTATGGTTGTGTCCCCCAAGGGCGCAACAAAATAAAAAATTTTATTGGAAGGGGTAACTATTATGCCTAAAATTAAAACACATAGAGCGAGTGCTAAGAGATTCAGAGTTACAAAGAACGGCAAAGTAAAAATGAATCACGCTTTTACAAGTCACATCCTCACAAAGAAATCAACAAAAAGAAAAAGAAACTTAAGAAAAGGTGCGTACGCATCAAGCGCTAACTTAAAGACATTAAAGAAGTTAATTCCTTATAAGTAAGCAGTAAAAAATAATATTGGAGGTAACAACAAATGGCAAGAATTAAGGGCGCTATGACTACGCGCAAAAGACATAAAAGAATTTTAAAACTCGCAAAAGGTTACAGAGGTGCTAAGAGCAAGCAGTTCAGAACAGCTAAAGAAGCTGTAATGAAGTCACTTTCTTACGCTTACGTTGGCCGTAAATTAAAGAAGAGAAACTTCCGTCAGCTCTGGATCGCAAGAATCTCTGCACAGGCTAAAATGAATGGTATGAACTACTCAACATTTATGAACGGCTTAAAGAAAGCTGGTATCGAAATGAACCGTAAAATGTTAGCTGAAATCGCAGTTGCAGACAAAGCAGCATTTGCAGCATTAGTTGAACAGGCTAAAGCAGCTTTAAAATAATTTTAAATGACAAACCCGAAACGTAATGTTTCGGGTTTTTGTTTTTGATGCTTATAAAAATTTTTGGGAGCAAACGAATACAAGTTAAACTTGCTGCAATTACTCTTCTATATTACACGTGAACTCGAATTTGGATTTATTTTATTATTGTTTTTTTAAATGTCAATAAATCAGAGTAATGTTTGCACCGCTTTTCACATTTCCCAAAAAACTCTTGCAGTAAATCGCAACTTATGGTAGAATGCTATTGATAATATTTACGAGGTGAAATAAAATGAAATTAGGTATAGTAGGACTTCCTAATGTAGGAAAATCCACACTTTTTAATGCAATTACACAGGCAGGTGCAGAATCGGCAAACTACCCTTTCTGTACTATTGAGCCAAACGTAGGTATAGTTGCCGTTCCCGACGAACGACTTGACCGACTTGCCGAAATGTACAACCCCCAGAAGGTAACTCATGCGGTTATCGAGTTCGTTGACATTGCAGGGTTAGTTAAAGGTGCAAGCCGCGGCGAAGGTCTTGGTAACAAGTTCTTATCACACATTCGTCAGGTTGACGCTATCGTTCACGTTGTTCGTTGCTTTGAAGACTCAAACATCATCCACGTAGAAGGTTCTGTTGACCCCGTTCGTGACGTTGAAACAATCAATTTGGAACTTATCTTTGCCGATATGGAAATGGTAGAAAACCGAATTGACAAAGTTCGCAAAATGGCAAAATCAGGCGAGAAAAAATATAAAGTAGAAATTGAATTTTTAGAAAAACTTTATGCAGTATTAGAAGAAGGCAAGCCCGCCCGTTCATTAGAACTCTCTGATGACGATGCAGAATTTATGGCGCAGATTGATTTACTTACCAAAAAGCCCATACTCTATGCTGCAAATGTAGCAGAAGACGACTTTATAAATGGAATTGAGAACAACGATTTTGTAAAAAGACTCACGGAATTAGCAGATGCTGAAGGTGCCGAAGTAATGCCAATCTCTGCTAAAATCGAAGAAGATATTTCCGCTTTAGAGCCTGAAGAAAAAGGCGAATATTTAGAAGAACTCGGCATCAACGAATCAGGTCTCGACCGTCTCGTTAAGAAAAGCTACAAGCTCTTAGGACTTATCAGTTACCTGACCGCAGGCGAACCCGAAGTTCGTGCCTGGACAATCACCAAAGGCACAAAAGCACCCCAGGCAGCAGGTAAAATCCACACAGACTTTGAAAAAGGTTTCATCCGTGCTGAAGTTGTGGCATACAATGACTTAATGGAATGTGGCTCAATGGTTGCAGCCAAGGAAAAAGGTCTTGTAAGGTCTGAAGGTAAAGAATACATTGTAGCCGATGGAGATATTGTTCTCTTCAGATTTAACGTGTAAATTTTAAATGATATATTAAAGGCAGAAACTGATAATCAGTTTCTGCCTTTTTTGCGAGCTCACAGTTTTTTAAGTTTAATCACCGAATTTTTCTCTTATTTCTTCGTTGATTTTGGCATGCATACCATCAGGTAGGTGCTTCATATCGTCTTCGCGAATCGGAGTTGTGGCAATATCAGGCTTGTCATAGCATTGAGGAAAATTAACAAGCCAATAACCGTCAATTGTTTCAGATTCACAAATCCATCCCTGCATACCCTCATGTACGCCATTCTTTACATATTCTTCTTTTTCAACAATTACTTCTACACAATCCATCATTTTCATATTACTTACCTCCGTACTTAATCGCCGAATTTTTCTTTTATCTCTTCGTTGATTTTTGCATGCATAACAGGAATCTCTACCATATCGTCTTCGTGAATAGATGTTGTGGCGATATCGGGTTTGTCATAGCACTGGGGGAAATTAACCTCCCAATATCCGTCTCCATAACCATCCAAGCAAATCCAACCCTGCATACCTTTATGCACGCCATCCTTTGCATATTTTTCTTTTTCGACAATTACTTCTACGCAATCCATCATTTTCATATTATTTACCTCCGTATGGTGTGTTCAGTCGAATATGACCATTTGGATAAACCATCCAGCCTGTAACAAAGGAAACCACACCTTCTCCTGTTTTTCTCGGTATTTCCACACAAATGCTGATACGCTGACCATTTTCATTCAACTTTCCCAAATCATAATCTCCGTTTATATACTTTTCTCTGCCTTGTTCTTCAATAGTCTCCTGCAACCAAGCAGAATCCTCTATTGTATAACCCCAGCTTTCAAATAGTTTTTGCTTGTTGTGTTCATATCTGTTATCGCGATTAAACAGATACGGGTCAAATTTACTGTAATCACTTTTTGCAGTTGCCTCATTAACTACACGGGAATAATCAATGGGCACCACTCTGCAATGACAAAAGAAATGCTGTGGAACCTTTGGCTTTTTGTCCTCTAAAAACCAACACTTATCAAGTTTTAAACAAGTGTCGCAGTGGCTTTTACCCGTTTGTCTGTGCACCCATTCTACCCATTTTGTGTCTGCTGCCTTTGCTGCCTTTTTAAAGGCCGTCATAAATTCTTTTAATTTTTTCACCTTGTCTCCTTTCTGTTATGACAGGTGAACTCGAGTTCGGATTTATTTTATTATGCTTTTTTTAAAATGTCAACGGGGGACGACAATGTTTGCACGGTTTTTCACATTTCATTTTAAAAAACATTGCATATTATAAATTTATGTGATATAATGAATTTGCGACAAAATTTAATCAAGCAAAATTGTACAGGTATGTATTTTTTTATCTTTTGATAAAAATGCATGCTCTTATACGCATACTTGTACAGTTTGTGTTAAATTTTGTCGCAGAAATTGGAGCAATGCATTTTATGTGCGTAAAGCTCCGCTTTACGCACTTTTTTAATTTATGGTAGTTTTGACTTTTGTTGCGACAGAAAAGTTTTCATTACAAAAAAGAACCGCACTATCAATATCGTGCGGTTCTTTTCCCTTTTTATATTCTTCTTACTCGAATAAATCGTTCATACAGTAAAAACCAGGAGCTTTATTTTTCATAAATATCGCAGCCTTAACTGCGCCCTGTGCAAATACTTCACGGGATGCAGCGTGATGCGAAAGTGTAATCACCTCATCAGGACCTGCAAAGATTACATCATGTTCACCCACGATTGTACCACCGCGGATTGCGTGAATTCCGATGTCTTGCTTTTCTCTTTGCTTTCTTACACTCTGTCTTTCATAAACATATTTCGCGTCATCGGTCATAGCTTCATCTATCGCGTCAGCGATTGCTAATGCTGTGCCTGAAGGTGCGTCCAACTTTTTATTGTGATGCTTTTCTACTATTTCAATATCAAAGTCACGCTCTAAAACCTTTGTCGCCATCTGAGCAAGCTTTATCAAAAGGTTTATACCAAGTGACATATTAGCAGAAAAGAATACGGGAATTTCTTTTGATGCTTCTTTGAGTTCTGCTCTTTGCTCATCGGAAAGTCCTGTTGTTGCCATAACTATCGGAAGAGCTTTTTCTTTTGCAAAGTTCAATATGTTTTCAAAGTTCGACGGATGAGAAAAGTCGATTATCACATCAGCGTCTACATCTACATTTTCATAGCTGTTATAGACGGGATAACTACAATCTCCTGATGCTATATCGAATCCGCAAACGATTTCGGCATCATCTGTATTTTTTACTATTTCGGTAATTGCCTTACCCATACGGCCAAGGCA
>JAZOSI010000019.1:0-2241 GCA_045657065.1 Congzhengia sp.
GGAAAAGAGAATCATTGCTGTTCCATGAACCTTCAGGAATGTTGAATGCTGCCACTTCCCAATCCGTACAATAATTATCAAAATTATCTTTGATCGGAAGGCGTAAGTTAGAATGTGTTTTAACGTCAAAGCTGCCGTTGACAATTTTTATATTTGCTGAATTTTCTGCATCAACAAAATTGCCGATACCCTCATTGACGAAATCGCCGCCGTTTATTGTAATGTTACCGCTGAGGACATAGTACGGTCCACCGTTAAATTCCATGAATTTATCTGATTGCGGGCCCGGCATTACTACACGATAATATTGTTCAATATTTTCAGAAAATGTATGGCCGATAAATTCGCCGCCGTTAAAAGTCGCCTGACCACTGCCTTCAGTTTTACAGATATAGCCTGCTGCAATCTGATAAGCATTGCATGCTTCATCGGCAAGATATTGCTCTTTAGCACCACCGGCATCAAATTTACCGCCGTTTACGGTAAGCTTACCGTGAACATTAAACATATTTCTTTCAGGAACGCTGAAATAGAAAGCTTCATCATGAACTAAAGCAAAAAAGTTTGGCGAAATAAAATGAGCATCGTATTTTATTTCACCTTTGCCACGGGTATCGTCAACTATAAATTCAGCACCCTCTGAAACGGTGAAAAGAGTTCTGTATGACAAAAGTGATTCATCCTTATCGTCTGTAACATCGGAATGGTCAACAACCTTGAGTTTTTTGCCGTTGAGGTTGAGCCACTTTTTGCCGTTGACGGTAAGCTGAGCTGCTTCGCTCTCTTCTGTTTTTCCGAGACCGATTTCTTTTGTAATATCTTTTCCGAGAGTGATTACATAGTCCTCGCTCTTGAGAAGCGCAGACTGAAGTTCGTCATAAGTTGTAACTTTATGACCTAACTCCGTAAAAGGAATGTAGAAATATGCCAATGTATAAGGCTGATGATAATACAAAATATTGCTTTGGCGAAGTGCAACGCCGCTGCTTGTTCCATATGAAGTATATGTATTGTCACCGGTTTTCAGCGTGAATTTTTTTACATCGACTTCCTTCTGATCGGAATAGAAAGTCAATACAAGCTCATAACCGCGACCCTTCTCAAATGTGTCGCCTGCGTAGGAAAAGGCACCGAGTGATTTGTAATCCCATTCATTGTAGACTTCGGTACAAGACCAATCTACATCCTCCAATTTGAACAGATGGTCAGTATAATCTGCTTTGAAGTCTTCAGGTAACGCTTCACCAACTTTAAAGATGCTGTCTGTCTTAACGGTAACGTGGTCTACCTTAACCACATCAAAATCTTTTGCACTTGCAGAGAGAGGCATAATACCGACCGCCATAATCAGGCAGAGCAGTATCGCCAAGGTTTTTTTGAGTAATTTCATAAAAAATTGCTCCTTTCGTTTTTGTTCATAATGGGTATACTTTTGTCAGTATACATTCTTACATCGTAATTCTATCACCTTTTTTCAGTTTGCACATTGTACTTTAGTGCAGAAATGGAAAATTTTTTTAAATCTTTATAAAAAAAGACGGCAGATTGCGGAGTGCCGAATCATTAAATCCGCATCATAAAGTTCAAAAGCCGCCCTTGAAAATCAAAGGCGGCTTTCGGCACATTATATTGATTATGTTTCTGCAGAGTACAAATTACTTAATATTATTTTTCACAGGTTGTAGATTTTAAGATGTAGCGGAACACCAACCTCTCTTGCAGCTTCCATCTTGAACCGGTCAAGAGCAGCTATTATTCTTGCAATCAATTCGGGGTTTATTAATGTTGATTTTTTTCATTATTTAAAAGTTTTGAACATGACAAAACCCCGTACATTTCTGTACGGGGTTGATTTTAATATATGCCTTTGAACACCTGAGGAATGACTTTTGTTAAGCCAAACAGTTTCTTGAAGAATGCGATTATTTTATCAAAGAAACCTGCTTTTGAGGTCATTGTCTGTGTGTCGGTTAAAACAGCATTTCCGTTTGCATCATAGATAGTTGCGGTGAAGGTTGTTGAGCCGCTCTTGTTGGGATCTATTCTGCAGGTTTCGCCGTTTGCTGAATACTTGAAGTTGCCGTTGTCTGCTGTCCATTCAACTCTGCCGCCAACAGGAATCTTTAATGCATCAACGTGAAGAATAATTGCATCTCCGTAGTTGATTGTTGTCTGAGTAGGCTTTTTGAGGATATCTGCATTTACGGGACCCGAAGCTTCAAATACCGCTGTAAACGTTAT
>JAZOSI010000020.1:0-14905 GCA_045657065.1 Congzhengia sp.
AAGCACCTGATAAAGATGCGCTTTTCTTAAGCAGATTTAAAAAACGAATGAGTATAAAAACTATTCAGCACGTAGTAAAACTTCATCTTGAAGCCGCAGGTCTTGATACGACCAAGTATTCAGCGCATAAACTTCGTCATACTGCAGCAACGCTGATGTACAGATACGGCCATGTGGATGTAAGAGTTTTGCAGGAAATGCTTGGTCATACAAATTTATCTACTACACAGATTTATACACATTTGGACGACGAACAATTAAGAACTGCTGCAAACAGCAATCCGTTAGCAGACATGACGAAAAATGAATAAAATTAAAAGCACCAGCGTAATGCTGGTGCTTTTTTCAAATCAATTAGTCATTGCAACCACAACCACAGAAAACTACTAAAGCGATGATTAAGATAATCCATAAGCAGCTGTTGTTGTCGTTACCAAAGAAACCTCTGTCACACATGGTTTTTTACCTCCTTGATTCGTTCTAATACATACTATGCAAAAACGAAAAATTGGTAACTTGTACCACTTCTCCACTATTTAAGAAAAAGTTTATGTTTTTCTAAATATAGTTGTTGAATTTTCGAAAATATGTGATATAATAGAAAAAACACTTACTGGAGCGTGATTTCATGGCAGGAAAATACGAAATTGATATGTGTAACGGAAAACTTTTTTCAGGTATCATTAAGTGTGCAATTCCTCTGATGCTTACAAATATACTCCAACTTCTGTATAATGCAGTAGATATTATCGTAGTTGGCAGATATGTAGGAAGCGACGCTTTAGCTGCAGTAGGTTCAACATCATCTCTTATAAATATGATAGTTAATATTTTTCTCGGACTTTCCGTCGGAGCAACAGTTGTTGTGGCACAATACATCGGCTCAAAGAATTTTCAAAAAGCCCACGATGGCTGTCATACTGCAATACTCACAAGTATAATCCTTGGAGTTTTTCTTGCAATATTAGGAAACATTCTGTGTAGGCCAATGCTTCTTCTGATGGGAACTCCTGCTGATGTTATCGAGCAATCTGTATTATATATGAGAATCTATTTTCTTGGAATGCCTGCTTTTATGGTAATGACTTTCGGAAGCGCTTTGATGAGAACTGTCGGCGATACAAAAAGGCCGTTGTATTTCTTTTCTATCTCCGGTGTTTTGAATGTAATTTTAAACCTTATATTTATTTTACTGTTTAAATTAGGCGTAGCAGGTGTTGCAATAGCCACTATAATTTCACAATATGTATCTGCGATTTTTATCCTGGCGGCTTTGGTTAATACGGACGGATATATAAAAATTGACATCTCGTCATTGAAAATCGACAAATCCTCGCTTTCTGAAATGGTAAAAAAGGGTTTGCCCGCAGGAATACAAAGTTTTGTTTTCAGTGGTTCGAATGTTATTATACAGTCATCTATAAACTCTTTTGGCTCTACTGTTATGGCAGGAAGTTCAGCAGCAGCTAATATTGAAGGTTTTGTATATACTGCCTTGAATACATTTTATCATGTGGCGATTACTTTTTCGGGTCAGAATTTTGGAGCTAAAAAATATAAACGAATTGATAAAACTCTGCTCATATCCTTATCATTAGTTATCGCCATAGGTGTAACTGCAAGTACTGTTGTGTATATGTTCGGCGAGACTTTGCTTGGCATATATGCTCCAGGAAATGCCCAGGCAATTAGTTATGGAATGATTCGTTTCAAGTGCATTCTTCTTCCATATTTCATATGCGGAATAATGGAAGTTTTTGTGGGAACTATCCGTGGTATCGGTATAAGTATAATTCCAATGCTTATATCAATTCTAGGCGTATGTGGCGTAAGAATCATGTGGATCTTTACAGTATTTGCACAACACAAAACGTTGGAAACTCTCTTCGTTTCCTATTTGATTTCCTGGAGTGTCACAATTTTCTGTTTGGTAATTGCGTACTTCATTTTAAGAAAAAAACTATTTAAAAAAGAGAGTCAATAAGACTCTCTTTTAATTTATGCCCTCTGCTGAAAGTACTGCATCTGTTTGTTGTAAAATTACATTTTCGTCAATAGCATAATTCTTAAAAATATCTTTGGTTATTTCTGTTATATTTGATACCGGAACGATATTTATTCCTTTGGTATGAAGATGTTTTTTGTCATTCCCTTTTGGTATAAATACTTTTGAAATCCCTGCATTTTTAGCAGCTTCTGTTTTTTCTTTTATTCCGCCTACCGGCAAAACATTTCCAAAAATTGAAATTTCACCTGTAAATGCAACATCATTCCTTACAGGTATATTATGAATCGCTGAATAAAGAGCAACAAAAATTGCCGTCCCTGCAGACGGGCCGTCAACAGGCATTCCTCCGGGAAAATTAAGGTGTATATTGTAGTTTTTAGGGTTTGTGTTAAATTTCTCTTCGAGCAAAGTTAAAACATTCTGAACAGAAGATTTCACTGTGCTTTCTCTGTTCAATTTTTGACCTTTTCTTTCTATTGTTTCATTGTCTACTATGCCTGTGATTTTTAGCGTACCTCTACCCTTTTCCGTCTCAAAAGCTTTAACTTCTATTGTCATAACCGACCCTTTTGCTGCGCCGTAAACAGCAAGTCCGTTTACTTTACCAATCGTCTCTCCATCTGTTACTTTGCATTCGGGCATAGGATTGAATCTTGAACATTCTGCTACCCATTCAATATCTTCCTGTGAAATTTCGTTTCTTCTTTCTAGCTGTGCATAAGAACCTGCAGTCTGAACCATATTTACCGCTTCTCTGCCGTTATCACAAAACTCTGAAACCAGGTTAAGAGCACTGTCGGAAATTAAAAATCCACCTTTTTTTGTAGCGTTTTCACTGATCTTAATGATATTTTGCTTTGATAAAGGTTTAAAAAATATTTCTGTGCATCTCGAACGTAATGCAGGGGGTATTTCTTCAGGTTGTGATGTTGTAGCTGCTACCAATCTGAAGTCCGCTGGCATGCCTCGTTCAAAAATTTCGTGAATGTATCTCGGTATTTCTCTGTTAGAACGAGAATAATATGCAGACTCGAAAAACACACGTCTGTCTTCTAAAACTTTAAGCAATTTATTCATTTGAATTGGATGTAGTTCTCCTATTTCGTCTATAAAAAGAATGCCACCGTGAGCTTTTGTGACCGCTCCGGGTTTTGGATGCGGGATTCCCGCCGGCCCGTAGGCTCCTGCACCCTGATAAATAGGATCATGAACTGAACCCATTAAAGGATCTGCTATTCCTCTTTCGTCAAAGCGCAAAGTTGTAGCATCCATTTCAATAAATTTAGCATCATTTTTAAAGGGTGAACTGCTGTTTTTTGCCGCTTCTTTTAACACAGTTCTTGCTGCAGCAGTTTTTCCGACACCCGGCGGACCGTAAATTATTACATGTTGAGGATTTTTTCCACAGAGTGCAGCTTTTAAAGCGCAAACCCCATCTTCTTGTCCGATGACCTCTGACATTTCAACAGGTCTTGTTTTTTCAGATAGTGGCTCTGTCAGTGAAATTTGTTCTAATTTTCTTAGTTTTTCAAGCTCCTTTGGAGCGTCCTTATTTATGGAATTTTTTGTGTTACTTTGTGATTTTAGCATAGTATAAAAATACATTCCCATCACGCATAAAAGCCAGATCTGTATTATATTCATAATCATATTAAGCATAAAAGTCCTCCTTACAAAACTATTATTGACAGAACAAGGTCTTTTATTTAAAAATTTAATAAAAATTTAATTGTAATAACGCTTACTGTATGATAGAATAGGTATGAGATTTTAACAAAAAAGCAGGTGTATATTATGAAGAAAAAAACTGAATCCTCATGCCATATCACAAGCATAGGCGGACAGGCTGTTATAGAAGGCGTTATGATGCGCGGACCTAAAGAATCTGCTATCGCCGTAAGAAAACCAGACGGTGAAATCATAGTGGAAAAAAAGTCTATAAACTCTTTTGTGGCAAAATATAAAATAAACAAAATTCCTTTTGCGCGAGGCGCATTTTCTTTCGTTGAATCTTTAATTGAAGGTACAAAAGCACTTATGTTTTCAGCTGAATTTGTTGACATAGAAGAAGATGACACAAAAAAGAAAAAAGAAGAAATGACCGAAGAAGAAATAGAAAAGCTTGAAAAGAAAGAAAAAAAATCACTTACTATCGCTATATATTTTTCTGTGGTTTTGGCGCTTGTGTTCAGTATAGGCGTATTTATGCTTTTGCCTGCTGCAATCATAGAAGGCGTGAGACACTTTGTGGAATTAAATCAGGTAGTAGTAAGTTTATTTGAAGGAATTTTAAGGATTCTTATATTCTTAGGTTATGTTATTGCAGTTTCAAAAATGGAAGATATCAAACGAGTTTTCCAATATCACGGAGCTGAACACAAAACAATATTCTGCTATGAAGCAGGCGAAGAACTAACTGTCGAAAATGTAAGAAAACAAAAAAGACTTCATCCCAGATGCGGTACAAGCTTTTTGATATTTGTTATGATAGTGAGCATCATTCTGTTTTCATTTATATCTGCAGAAAATGCAGTGATGAGAGTATTGATAAGGCTTTTGCTTTTGCCTGTTGTAGCAGGAATATCATACGAGCTTATTAAGTTTGCAGGCAGACATTCAGGACCAGTTGTGGACTTTATAAGCGCTCCCGGTATGTGGTTGCAGAAAATCACAACAAACGAGCCTGATGACAGTCAGATAGAAGTTGCAATAGAATCAATGAAAGCTGTTTTAACAGGTGATAAAAACGATGATAAATGGTAATATAAAAATCGCAGCTGCATTACAATATGCAGTCAACGAATTATCAAAAAACAACTCAATAGAAACACCAAGACTCGATGCCGAGGTACTGCTCTGCCATATTTTAAGATGTGACAGAGTTTTTCTCGTTGTAAATAAAGACAAACTCCTTACAAGCGACGAGTTTTCGCTCTTTTCAGAATATATAAACAGACGAAAAGCAAATGAACCGGTAAGTTATATAACAGGTGTTCGTGAGTTTATGTCGCTTGATTTTAATGTTTCTGACGGTATTTTGATACCAAGACCGGATACCGAAATTTTGGTTGAAAAACTGCTCGAAAAGTTCAAAAATAAAAATGCAAATTTTCTTGATCTATGCACAGGAAGTGGCGCTATTGCAGTAAGTCTTTTGTATTATTTAAAAGGCGCGAAATGCACTGCAGTAGATAAGTTTGATATATGTGTAAAAACAGCGTCAGAAAATGCAAAAAAGTATAATGTTCACGACAGACTAACTGTAATTAAGGACGACATACTTTCAGGTATGGATTACGGTACAGAATTTGATTGTATTGTTTCAAATCCGCCTTATATCGAAACAGAAATTCTTAATACTCTTGCTTCTGACGTCAAAGATTACGAACCTTTATATGCTTTAGACGGCGGAGATGACGGTTTAATTTTTTATCGCAAGATTACAGACTACGCGTCAAAAACCTTACAAAAAGGTGGAATTCTTGCGTTTGAAATTGGTTATAATCAGGGTGAAACAGTAAAAGAAATTATAGATAAAACAAATGAATTCAACTCTATCGATGTGTTTAGCGATTTAGCAGGTCTTGACAGAGTTGTTATTGCTGAAAAGAGGTAGTAAATTTGTACAAGTATTCAAAAGAAAGAAAACGAAAAAAACTTGATATTCTTTTGAAAGTTTCCGTTTCTTGTGCAGTTGTGCTTGCAGTGATTGTATCGGGCGTTATTTTTGCAAAAACAAGGGATAATGCAAGCGAATCTACAATACCTGTATCTGTCGCAGAAACCATTTTACCTCCAAAAGAGGTTTCTTTGGTGATGGTTGGCGACAATTTGCTACACATGTCTTTAGTCAGAAACGGAGAAAACCCCGACGGAAGTATGAATTTTGACCATTTGTACGAGGAACTACTCCCCTATTTTCAAAATGCCGATTTATCGGTCATTGTACAGGAAACTGTTCTCGGCGGAAAAGAATTGGGATATTCCGGATATCCTCTTTTTAACTCACCGCAAGAGGTTGGCGATTCTATTGCAAAAGCAGGTTTTGATATAGTTCTGCACGCTACAAACCACACTCTTGACAAAGGTGCTAAAGGCGTAGAAAATACTTTAGAATTTTGGAAAAAACATCCCAAAGTAACCGTTCTTGGGATAAACGAAAGTTTTGATGAACAGAACAGTATTACATATATAGAAAAAAACGGCATAAAATTCGCACTACTCAATTATACCGACAGTACAAACGGCATTCCAAAACCTTCAGACAAAGAATATCTTGTAAATACAGTAAACGAAGAAAAAATAAAGAACGACCTTACAATTGCTGAAGAAAATGCTGAATTCACAATCGTCTTTATGCATTGGGGTACTGAATACGCACTTTCTGAAAATCAATTCCAACAGAATTTGGCAACAATAATGTGCGAATACGGTGCTGATCTTATTATGGGATCTCATCCACATGTTTTAGAGCCTGTTAAATGGATAGAAACCGAAAACGGCAATAAAGCTTTGGTGTACTACTCTCTCGGTAATTATGTTTCTCGTCAAAAAGAAGTAAACAATCTCTTAGGTGGACTTGCCACAGTCAAAATATGCCGTGAAAACGCAGATAATGTCTATATAAAGGAAAGTTCATTGATGCCTATTGTAACGCATTATGATTATAATTCAAGAAATTTTCGAGTATATCCTTTAAAAGAATACACTGACGAATTGGCATCTACTCACGGAGTAAATCTCTACGACGGAAAGCTAACAGTAGAAAGATTAAGGAATACAGTTGAGAAAGTATTTAAAGATAATACTGCAGTAAAAATAGATTATTAAAAAAGAGTCACAGATCATTCTGTGACTCTTTTATTTTTCTTTTTTAAAACTATATAAATTACGCTTCCTATAATCACGCAACCAATTGCAACCAACTGCGAAATCCTTATATTTCCTAAATAGAGACTGTCTGTTCGCAAACCCTCAATCCAGAATCTGCCCAGACCGTACAATATTATATAAGACAAAAACATTTCACCGTCAAAAGAGCGTTTTTTTCGTCTTGAAATCAACAATACGAGAACACACAGATTCCATAATGATTCATATAGAAAAGTTGGATGAAACGCGATGTTTTCGCTGATTTCAGATATTTGCATTCCCCATAGTAATAAGGTAGGAGAACCAAACGCTTCGGCATTTACAAAATTTCCCCACCGCCCGAAAATTTGCCCTATCAAAAGACCAAAAGCACCTACATCAAATACTTTCAAAAAGTTTATCTTCTTGCATCTGCAGTATATATATGTAGAAAGGCAGGCGCCGATAACAGCGCCGTATATTGCAATGCCACCATTCCAGATTTTGAATACATCTAAAAAATTATCGTATTCTTCCCAGTTGAAAACAACATAGTATATTCTGGCACAAACAATAGAACTAGGTAATCCATACAACAAAACATCCGTTATGTTGTCTTTTGATACCCCGTGTCCTTCGCAGATTTTCATCCCGTAAAAAAACGCTACCGCAATGCCTATCGCTATTATAATTCCATACCAATGAATACTCAAACCAAGAAAATCTAATGTTTCCTTGATTCTAAGCGGTCCTATTCCAAGTCCGGGAAAAGAAATTGTGTTTATCATTATATCACCTGTTCTTATGATAAATAACTGAAAGAACTGACATTTTTTCATCGAATGATTCTACCAGTCTTTTATTGATGTCATCAATAGTAACTTCCGAAATAACATCCATATAATCAAAAACGCCAATATTATTGAATGTATTTGCCAAAAAGCTATGAGCTACTGATGTGATGTGGTCAAACTGTTTTAAGAATCTACCTGTATAAGCTTTTTTGAGTCTTTCAAAATCTTCTTCTTTGATACCTGTTTCTTTCAGTTCGTTTATGCCCTTTATTACAACATCGCGCACTGCTTCAGGATCTTTACTTTCACCTGATACGCAAATATGACAGTAACTTCTTTCACATTCTGCATCGTAGTCAAGCATTCCCATTATAAGACCTTTTTCTACAAGTTCGTTATATATTTTACTCGTCTTTCCGAATGCGAGTTCTGTTATTACGGAAAACTCAATAGATTTTTTCAAAAGTTTTACTCCGTCAAAACCTGTATCATTATCTTTATAACCAAACATGAACGAAGGAACAGAAACATCCAACACCTGAGAAATCGTCGGCATAACTACGCCTTCTTCTTTTTTGCCGTAATCACGTGCAGGAAGATTTGGAATAATTTTAAAATCTGTGACTGTTTTTTCGACGCACTCCCCTACTTCATCGGCATTTATATCCCCAATCACAAACAGAACCATGTTTGCCATATTATAAAAATTATTATAACATTTATATAAGAGCTCTTTGTCAATTTTTGCAATTGATTCAACAGAACCTGCTATATCAGATTTAACAGGGTGATATTTGTACATTGCCTGCAGGAAATTGATAGCACAGCGCCAATCAGCATCGTCGTCGTACATTTTAATTTCCTGACCGATTATACCCTGTTCTTTTGCTACATTTTCATCTGTAAAATACGGTTTTGAAACATAGTCTAACAGAACCTCAAGATTTTCGATAGGACATTCTGTACATTCAAAGAGATACGCTGTCATATTAAAGCTTGTAAAGGCATTTGCATTTGCACCGTATTTTGCAAATTCTCCAAATACATTTGAGCCATCAGGCTGTTCGAACATTTTGTGCTCCAAAAAGTGTGCTACACCGTCAGGCAGAACGGTTTTTTCATTCTCTCCTGCAACAGTAAATACACTGTCAACAGAACCAAAATTAGTACCAATTATAGCATAGCATTTGGTATATCCTTCTTTTGGCATAACGAAAACTCTAAGTCCGCTTTTGTGGACTCCTGAGTACAATGTTTCATCAACCTTATCGTAGTATTTTCTATCAAAAATCATTATTTTTCCTCACTTTCTTTTCCTGTAAGGAAATAAATCATTTCAAGTTCTAAATTCTCGGCGATTTTCTTTACATCTTCTTTTGTTACTGACTCAATTTTTTCTGCAAATTCTTCAGGACTAATTACTGTATCTGTTACGGCGTTACCTAGATAATAATCACATAAATATCCAATGCTGTCGCCTATAATTTTGATAGAAGAAGTGATGCTTTTGATGGTTGCATCGTATTCTTCATCTGTAAACTTACCCTGCTTTAATAAATCTACCTGTGCAAGAATTTCATTTACTGCTTTTTCTTTATTTGAAGACTCTATCCCTGCAGAAACAATCATAGTGCCATTGTATCTGGAAAGTCTTGAACCTGCGAAATATGCCAGGCTTAACTTTTCGCGCACTTCATTAAAGAGTTTACTATGCGCGCCTCCGCCTAAAATACCATTCGCAACCATCAATTTGAAATAGTCATCACTATTTGGCTCGACTGATGTTTTATAACCCATACATAGCTTTGCCTGTGTAACATCGAAATACTCTGTGATCTCTTTTTTATCCAAAGAATTACAATACAATTCTGTTGACGGATAAGAGTGGTTCAAAGGTGCTAAAAATTCAAGTCTTTTTTCAATATAAGCAAGAGTCTTACTTACATCTATATCGCCCACAACAAAAATGTCAACCGGACAATTTTTGAGCATATCGCTGTAAAATTCATAGAGATTTTTTGCGTTTATTTTTTCAACCTGCGTAACATCCCCAAGTTCATAAACAGAGTACGGATCTCCTTCAAACATAAGCTCGGTCAAACGCCATACTGAATATGTGCGCTTGTCGTTTATCATAGCTTCAATATCATTTATAAGGTTGGTTTTTTCCTGTGATACATAAGTTTCGTCAAAAGAACCGTTTTCTACTTTTACATCAAGTAATAAATCAAACAAAAATTCTAAAACTTTATCAAAAACCGTATCATTTCCAGGGAGAAATTTATCGTTTACACAAGTTGCAGAAAGAGATAAAATCTGGTCCTGCCCTTTTCTTTTTATATCGGTACTCACGCTTGAACCATACAGTTCCTGCATATAGGCCGAAATATCAGTTTCTGCAGGAAATTTCTTACATCCACGTGCTAAAACATCGCATAGTAATGCACACAATGAAGCTGTTTCTTTTCTCAGCTCATTATGAACATTGATACTGATGTAGTTGGTTTTGAACTTTTTTTCCGGTATATAATAAAGGTTAATTCCTTGCTTTATATTAAAGCATTTGACGTTATTCATCTATATTCTCCTTGATAGTTTCTGCATAGACATCACGCTTTGAAATATTGCGGTCAGTTGCTACTTTTTTCATCGCTTCTTTTTTATCAAATCCCGCTTCTGTGTAATAATTAATATGCTCTAAAATCGTCATATTATCAAAAGGCGATGTTTTCTTCTCAGAAAAATTACCTTCTACTATTATTACAAATTCACCTTTTGGCTGAGTCTCTTCAAAATGGGAAATTGCGTTTTCTAAATCTGTATATAAAAATTCTTCGAATTTTTTTGTCAGTTCTCTTGCAACAGTTATTTTTCTGTTTCCAAAGTATTTTAGCATATCTTTTAAAGTGTTTAAAAGTTTATGAGGCGCTTCATAAAATATAAGCGTATATTCAGATTCTTTCACGGATTCCAGATGGTCAATTCTGCTCTTTTTGTTTACACTTAAAAAACCTTCAAAAGAAAATCTTTTTGTTGAAATTCCTGATGCAATCAAAGCATTGATACCTGCCACAGCACCTGGAACAGGTACTACCCGTATTCCCTCTTCGATACAAAGCTTTACTAAATCTTCTCCGGGATCAGAAATCGCAGGCGTCCCTGCATCCGAAACCAAAGCCGCATTTTTACCCGTTTTAATGCGCTCAATGATTTTTTCTCCCCGTTCTCTGATATTGTGCTCATAGTAGCTTATCATAGGCTTTTGTATATCAAAGTGATTCAAGAGTTTCAGCGTGTGTCTTGTATCTTCTGCTGCTATAAAATCTACTTCTTTTAAAATATTCAAGGCTCTGTATGTAATATCTTCAAGGTTGCCGATAGGAGTTGCAACAAGATATAAAATACCATATTCTGTACTCATTTATTCCTCCGTTAAATATTGACATACAAGGGGCTTGTAATTAAAAGTCCGCTTTTTCTGTCTTTTTGTGCTTCTATTAAAATCAAAGATGGTTCAGAATCTGGATTAGCGTGCACCATTGTAAGTTTCTTGGGTTCTAAATTGTAATTTTTCATCAAAAATATAATGTCCGAAAGACGCGATGCAAGATGTACCATATACACTCTTCCGCCATTTTTTACAAGATATGATGATGATTTTATCACATCTTCTAAATTACACATTATTTCGTGTCTTGCAATATTTACACTTTCAGTAATATTGGTTTTGCCTGTATTTTGAGGCATATAAGGTGGATTGCAGGTTACAACATCAAAACTTCCGCATTCAAAATTCTGTTTTACTTCTCGCAAATCTCCGCATATAACCTCAATTTTATCTGTTAAGTTGTTCAACTTTACACTTCTTTCGGTAAGTTCACATACCTCTTTTTGAATTTCCAGTGCTTTTATATTAGAACATCGTGTTTTTTTGCAGAGTAAAATCGGGATAATACCGTTTCCACTGCATAAATCTATCAGCTTTTCCTTTGGCTTTGCAACTATAAAATCAGAAAGCACAGAGGCATCCGTGCCATAGCAAAACATTGTCTTGTTCTGTATAATTTTAAATCCGTCGCCTAAATCTTCAATTACTTCATTTGGTAACAGTACCATACTCATCCCTCTTATATCTCGTGTCTTCCTTCTAACGCGCGTGTCAGAGTTATTTCGTCTGCATACTCCAGTTCGCCGCCCACAGGTAAACCGTGAGCAATTCTTGTAACTTTAATACCAAAATTTTTAAACAGATTTGATATATACATAGCAGTAGCCTCCCCTTCGATGGAAGGGTTTGTTGCCATGATGATTTCTCTTACATTGTTATCTTTTGTGCGAAGTAAAAGTTCTTTTATCTTTATATCATCAGGGCCTATACCGTCAATGGGGGAAATAACCCCGTGCAAAACATGATATACGCCTGAAAATTCTTTGGTTTTTTCCATGGCAATTACATCTTTAGGATTTTCTACTACACAAATCACCGTTTTGTCCCTTTTTGCATCCGAGCAAATTGAACAAGGAACAGCGTCGGTCAGCGACTGGCATTCGGGGCAAAATCTTATCTTTTCTTTTGCATCAACCAGTGTTTTTGAGAAACGCTCAACATTTTCTTTGGGCATTTTTAATACATGAAATGCAAGTCTTTCTGCTGAACGCTTTCCTATGCCCGGAAGCTTCGAAAATTCTTCTATTAACTTTGCTATCGGTAATGCGTACATTTTACTCTTCTCCTTGAGCAAATATCATTGCTCCGTATTCTTTTGCCGAAATTTCCCCGTATTCATCAGAACGAATTCCAACACGACCGGGATAAACCTTCATAGCTCGTTCTAAAACTCCCAGTTCCTTTGATTTAAAGCAAACAGGAGGTAAACCTGCTTCTTTGAGTTTCAGAATTATATTATCAATTTCTTCGTCGCCTTTTGCATTAGTGATGTCAATTTCTAACAATTCTTTGTTTATGCCTATTACATTGTTTTCAAAATCCATAAAATAAATATTATTTTTTCCGCAAACTGCATTTATAAGCGGAAAATCAGGCATAAATGGTTCAGCCTGCCACAATTCTTTTGCTATTTCTGCCGTGTATCTTTCATCAGTACCTTTTCCGCCTGCAATGATGGCACATTTGTTATTTACGAAACTCTGTGCATATTCTGCGAGTTCAAAAGGTGCAATGCTTTCATCAACATCACATACAGCAAAAAGAGATACCGCTGCAAACTCTTTCATATCAAGCAAAATATCAAATACAGTGTCAGGGTCTTCTGCCTGAATACCCAAAGCACTCACTCCGAGACTCTGCAATGTAATTACAGACGAGGAAACATCAAATCCGTCAGACAAAACCGTCTTATCTTTAAAATCAAGACACAGACAGATAGGCAAATCACATACTTCTCTAACTGCATATACGGCGCATTTTGCCTCTGCCAGTGTATCAAATCCCATTAAAAACATAAATGCAACTGGAAATGTCTTATAAATAAGCTCCGCCTCTTCTTTAATGATTTTATAATATGCATCAAAAGAAAGTTTTCCGTCAGAAAACACAGTTTTTTCAGAATTTGCAAAAACTGCACCAGCTACAAAAACCTTATCTTCTGCAATGTTTTTTGTATCATTTAAAATCTTCTTTTTTGCGTTTTCGGCATTTGCAAGATAAGTAGGTGCAACTAAAACGTTAGCCCCAGCTTCAATCTGCAATTCAAAAGTTTCTTTAATGTCCACTTTTTTGTCAAATATAAAAGCAGGAAGCAGGACATTAGATTTAATTATTTGTTTAAACTGGTTTTTGTTAATTTTGACCGCCTCCTAATTTAAAGCACTTAACACAAATTCTATGGCTTCTGTTACATTTTTCTTCGCAGTGATACAGTTTCCTTTTCCGTCTACAAAAGCACGGTAATTTCTATCGCTTACAGAAATGAAATCTACTATAGTGACGTTGCCGTCATTTTTCGTATATTTTATTGATACATCAGACGCCTTTATTATTGCAGGAGATAAATCAACACTGTCAAGGCTGATACCTATAACAGCCTGATAAGCTCTTGAAAATCTACTTTTTTCGACTTCTCGTCCATTTATTTTATATGAGTTTCCACTTACTTCCATTGTTACGATTTCATCTTTTGTTGTTATTTCGACTTTTGAAATCTTGTCAAGATACTCAACGTGAATAAGTCTGCTCATAAGGTTTTGGTAAGGAACATCGAGAAAATCCAATTCCGAAGTTTTAATCATATAAACTGTGTCAAGTCCCGATATTCTAACAAATCGGTAACCACTATATTCAACGCCAAATACAAGTTTTGTTGTTTTTTGATCGTATTCTATAGAAAATTCAGCATAAGGTTTATCAAAACCGTACAGGGCAATATTGTCAGGATGAGCCTCGGCAATTTCTGATGCTTTTAATTCTGAAACTGCCGTTAAAACATTATCAGAAAGCACCTGGCCGTTCACTTCTGAATACACTGGAGAAAGCATTCTCCATGCACGAGAAGATTTATCAACCTCTGTATATTCAAGTTTTATAGGCGTATTACCATCTTTTTCAATATACACATGTGTAAGCAACGAGAGATTACTCAAATCAATAGAAACAAGTTCCATATTGATAAAAGATTTATAATCAGGGATCAAACTCTTAACACCTGAAGCACTCTTTAAATATATCGTATCTCCATCAGAAAGCTTAATATAAACGTTTTCTTTATCGAGTGTTTCATCACCAATCAAGATAGTCTTCTGATTTCCGTCTTTTGTATATACAGTTATTGATTTACTGCTTTCATCAAATCCAAATTTTTCTGCATCCTGGGGATTTTCAGAAACAATCTTTGTCGCTGAAACGGAAGATGCGACATATATAAGTGACTGCAGTTTTGTTTTAGATATATTTAATCCGCTTTCTCCTGATAATATCCATTCATCTCCGCTTTTTGTCACGTCGTATTCTTCTTCTTGTGATTTAACAGAAATTTTTGTAACGGAATCTGAATCAACATTAAAAACATTTATAGTCTCGATTTCAGAATTTTCCACAACCGGAGGAGTTTCTTCGCCCGGCATCACAAAATATACCGCCAGAAACGCACCTACAAGTGCCAAGATAACTACTGAAATAATTATAATATTTTTATACAATTTCATAAAATCACCTCAAAAAATATCCATTTTTGCATATCATATTTATTTTACTACATTATTTGATAAAAGTAAAGTTTTAAGGGTGAATTTTTAG
>JAZOSI010000021.1:0-14588 GCA_045657065.1 Congzhengia sp.
GCATTTAAAGAGGGTATCTATACAACAAATTATGCTTCAGCAAAAGCAACTGTTATTGACGAAGCCAAGAGTAAGTTCAACAGCTATAAAATAGATATCGTTGATAAACTTGCAAATAATGAAGCGATAACAGATACAAAAGTAAATGAAATAATCGACAAATTATTAGTTGATCACACAAAAGCATATATCAACAGAAATGACGAAGATCCGCTGAATGAAGAAGAAAAGGCAATTCAAAGCATTCTTGTTCATTATGTAGGCGACCTTCTCAAGGGTGAGGGCGCAGCGGCAGGCAACGAAGATATTGAAAACCATATTGATACTCTTATGCACAATCTTTTAGCAGATGATTCAAAATCAGGAGACATAATTGCACTTGTTGACGACTTCTTAGAAGATTCTCGTGACGTTGCAAAGACAATCCTCGGTGAAGAGAGCACAACTGAAAAAGTAGGCACATACGAAAAAGTAGTAAATAAGCTCGTAACACTCGTTCAGGCAGATGGAAGCATAATCTATGCTGACGTTGATAAGATGTTCATGGAAAATATATCAGGCGTTGATGATTCTCTGATATCAAACTTCATCCAAGAAAATGCAGGAAATGCTGACCTTAAGTCTTCTATCGAGTCCTACATTTCAGGTATGGCAAATACAACCGTTTCTGCTCATATCAAGTCCTTTATAACATGTGGAGAGGGCGCCGATGCAGATGAAGTTGCAGCTACAGCCGCAAACAATGCAAAAGTAAGGGCTGAAATCGTAGACTACTTGTCAGATAGCAAAATTGAAGAAATTGCAGAAGAATACATTAAAGACCCAGAAAATGCAGATGATGTAAAATCACGGGTTACAAGCTTTGTAGAAAACATCGATGCAGCCTTTGTAGAAACCTACAGAGATACAATCGAAGATGCTCTTACAGATATGGATCTTTCAGGTCTTGTTGATAAAGACACAGTAAAAGAACATATCGCTGGCCTTACACCTGAAGAAAAGCAGAACTTTGCTGATAAGATTTACAATACTCTTATCAAAACAGATGATGTAAAGACATTTATCGAAAGTCTCTTAAATGACGAAACATTCGACATTACAGAAGATAACCTTTCAATCATCAAAGCAATTGCAGAAGCTTTAAGAGGCTTTGAATACGAAGATGTAATGGCAGAAATCAACAATGAAACACTCAATAAGGTTATTGACATTGTTGGTGAAGATTTCATAAAAGATCAGTTCAATACAATCATCGGTGACTATTGTGACGGTCTTGACGAAGTGATTGCACAGGTTGAAGCTGACAATGTTACAAGACAGTACACCACATCGCTTACAGTAACTATTGACATCATCAATGACATTTATAAGCCACTCTATGAAAAGGCACAGTCTAAGGTTGAAGACAAGATTCAGGATGTGTATGGTATCGACTTTACAGAGAACCCCTACATCAAATTCTTAGTTGAAGACGATATTACAGCAAGACTCTTTAACACATCAGCTAAGACAGATGAATTAACAGGCTATAGTTTGCGTGATGTACTTGACTACTACGATTATATGTACATGTTATTGTTGGTAGCAGATGATGCAGCTTGCTGGTTTGGTATTGACGAAAACGTTACGGACGCAGAACTTGATGCAATTTATGAGGCTATGATAGGTAAGATGTTGGTTGCACATGGCAAACTCAATGGCATTATAGAAACATATATGAATGAAGATAAGCTTCCTGCACAGGTTGAATCAATTCTTGACTCAGTTAAGCAGTTGAATGATGCGTTCTTGGGAATTGAGCCTACACTCAAGAATCTTTTTGACAAATACTTAAAGAGCAGCATCAACGAAAGCTTAGAAAACGGCGATGTTCCCGGCGTTGAAAAAGGTGACAAGCTCATTGACATCTTAGTAGGACAGGAAAATCCCGTTGTAAACGTTGATACAATCTACAGTGTATTCTACTACTACGACGATACAGTTAAAGATAAGTTGGCAGAAGTTATCGAAACAGATAAGTTTAAAGAAGCTGTAGAAAAGTTTGAAAATGGCGAACTTGGAAGCTATTTCAAAGGTAACGGAAGATTCGGAACACTTGCTGACAGACTTGATGAAATCGCACAGAATGGTAAAGTTCAGGGCGTATTTGATTCAGTATATGATGTTTTAGTAACTGTTTCAAAATATGGCACAGAACCCTTCAGAGTTGAAAAAGGTGTAGTCACAACAGAAGATGCTTACGAAGTATCTGTAGGCGATGTTACACTTAAAATTAAGAGATACTATGACTAATAGCTGACGGTCACGGAATTATGCCGTGACCTAAAGCTTTTAAGAAGGAGAAAAAAATGAAGAAAGTATTAAGCGTATTTTTAACAGCTGTTTTTGTATTGACTGCTCTCGTTATTCCTGTATCAGCAGCAACTACTACAAAAACAACAAACAAGATAGCTTTTACCGATGTTGATGCAAACACAAGCATAGGTAAGGATATATACAAAATGGCTGAAGCTGGTATTATTGTTGGTGACGGAAACGGACTTTTCAGACCCAATGATTCTATTAAGCGTTCAGAGGTTGCAAAAATAGTAAATGCTTTGTTTAAATACACAGAAAAAGACACTGTAGGTTTTCCTGACGTAACAAAAGACCTTTGGTATTATGATTATGTTATGATTGCGAAAAAAGCAGGTTACATCAAGGGTTACGATGACGGTAAATTCTGGGGAGACAGAAATGTAACAAGGGCACAGGCGTGTGCTATTCTTTGCCGAGTTGCAAATCTTTATGATTTAGCTTACACCAAAACAATCAAAGACCATGTACCTGAATGGGCTCAAAAAGATGTGCAGAAAGTTTTGGCAAATGCATTAGCTACACTTGAACCCGGTGATAAATTCCGTGCAGAGGATAATATTACAAGAGCAGAGTTCTGTGATATGTATGCGAGCTTTGCTATTGTAGAACCCTCTAAACCGTCTGGCGGCACTGGCGGTGGCGGCGGTGGCGGCGGCAATGGAAGTTCAACACCATCAACACCATCAACACCATCAACACCTGATGAAGAAGTAGATTACGAAACAGTAAATAAAGTAATCGTTGATGAATTAACAGAATTATCAGACAAAATTGACGATACTATTGAAATGTTCTCAGGAGCCGGATATGATCTTCTTGACACAATCAAAACCTGCATAGATAAAGTAATAGAAATTTCAGACAAGAATGTAGTTGATGATGACTTCATAGAGAACGATGAAGATTGTAAAAAATACATTGCTAAAGCGCGCGGATATTATGACGATATGAAAAATGATAATGATAATCCATCTGCGCTTACGGATTTTTTAACAGTTCTCCTTGTGGATGCAGATTTTGATGCAACACAACTGGAAACACTCGCAGCATTCTTCGGAGTTGAAATTCCCGATGAATATAAAAGCTATTTAGATTAACATAAAAAGCAACGGAATCTTTCCGTTGCTTTTTTATTTTTATTTCAATCGTGTTAAAACTTAAAGACAGCAGATTCGAAGCGTTGACAAAGAAAGACTTTTGTGGTATGATATCTATGATATCATGTATCATTATACCCTGAGGGTTTTGTGAACATAATTTATAGAAAATATACCATAAGGAGGATTAATTATGGACGAAAATAAACAGTACATTGTAATGGATGATGAAAGAGACGAAAGTCTTGATATTGTAGGAATTGTCAACTCGTTATGGAAACACAAGATAATGATTGTGGCTTTGGCGCTTTTAATTTCAATAGTGTCTTTTGTTCAGTGTGTATTTTTTACTGAACATACATATACTGTAACAGGTATCGTATATCTTAGTAATAAATCTGAAGTTCCAACGCAACAGACATCCGTTTCGGCAAACGATATTGTGATATCAAGAGCTTTAGGTGAGACATATAAGGAAATTCTTACAACGCGCTCATTCTATTATGAAGTAAGCGAGGATTTAAAAGGCGAGTTTACTCCTGGAGCTATTTCGGGCATGATGTCTGTTGAAATAATAAATGAAACAGAACTTATTCGTATTCGCACAACATCCATCTCGCCTGATGTAGCATACAAAGTGTCAAAAAGTATTTTTAACAAGGCACAGGATAGATTAAGCAGAATATATCCTAACGGACGTGTAGAAGTAATAGACGAACCATATTTACCCACTGCACCTAATGCAAAAGGTACAGTAAGAAAAACAATTCTGGGATTTTTAATAGGTGCCGCAATCGGTATAATTTGTGTGTTTGTCCGTAAGATGTTTGACATCAAAGTAAGAAATGCTGCGGATATCGTAAGAAGATATGGAGTATCTGTTCTTGGAGAACTTGCAGGTCCAAAAACAACCGGCAAGAAGAAAAAGGATAAAAAAGACGGAAGTAGTACACATTCTGATTATGATATTATTTTAAATGAAAACAGCAGATTTGACACTGTTGAAACATATAAATTCATCAGAACAAATATAATGTTCTCTATTCCTAAATCTGACAAGGGAAAAGTTTTAGTAGTAACAAGTGCAATTCCCGGCGATGGTAAAACTACTACAAGTATAAACCTTGCTATTACCTTTGCTCAGACCGGTGCGAAGGTAATTCTTGTTGACGGTGACTTAAGAAAATCACGTGTTCACAGATATTTAAATATTAAACATACTAATGGTATTTCCAATGTACTTTGTGGTTTTTCAGATCTTGACAGTGCAGTTATGAAAGAGGTCCGCGAAAATCTTGATGTCCTGACAGTAGGAAACATTCCTCCCAATCCTGCAGAACTTTTGGAGAGCGAAGAATTTGGTAAAGTGTTGACAGAACTTCAGGAAAAATATGATTATATCCTGATAGATACACCACCTATGACAGTCGTAACAGATGCATCTGTTGTAATGAAGGATGCACATGGCGTAATAGTCGTAGCAAGAAAAAATCAGACAACATTTGATATGCTTGATGAAACAATTGAAGGTATCAAAAAATCAGGGGCGAAACCTTTGGGCGTAGTTGTTCTTGATTCTGAACAGAAAGAGAAAAAATACGGCTATTATCAAAGAAATAAATATAGTTATAAATATAAATATAAATATGACTATGCATACAGTGAAATTTTCGACAGTAAGAAATAAGAATTTTTAATAAAAGGGAGAAAATGAGTTGAAAGATGCATTTATCAATGTGCTCTACCAAAACGAAGAAAAGATAAAAAGCACTTATAAATCAGTTCTTCCTGAGTACAAAGAATCAGTAATAAATGCAACCAAATTTATACTGAAAGAGTTAGAAAAATGATTAAAATAACTGAAAAATTAAAATGTACAGGATGTTTTTCTTGTGCTTTGTCGTGCCCAAAAAACTGTATAGAGATGACAGAAGATAACGAAGGATTTTTATACCCTTTGGTTGATACATCTGCCTGTGTGGATTGTGGCTTGTGCGAAAGAAACTGCCCGGTCATCACCCCTGCGGAAAGTGATAAAACCAAAGATGACATCACCGCATATGCGGCTTTTACAAAGGATGATGAAATCCGTTATAACAGCTCATCAGGCGGTATATTTACTGAAATCGCAAATGTTGTTTTAGATGATGGCGGTGTGGTATTCGGAGCAGGTTTTGACGAAGAATTTTCAGTTAAACATATAGAAATTACCCAAAAAGAAGACTTAAAGAAACTGCGCGTTTCAAAATATGTGCAAAGCAGAATCGGGCACACATATAAATCTGCAAAGGAATACTTAGAACAGGGAAGAGGAGTACTGTTTTCAGGTACGCCCTGCCAGATTGCAGGACTTTACAGTTTTTTGGGAAAAAGATATGAAAATCTGATAACACAGGACATTATATGTCACGGTGTTCCGAGTCCTTTGGTATGGAAAAAATATAAAAAAGAACAAAAAGGTAAACTCACAGACATATCCTTCCGTGACAAGAGTGAAGGTTGGAGTACATACAGCGTAAGAATGAGTTTTAAAGATAGGGAAGAGTTCAAACAAAAAGCGAGAGAAAACGAGTATATCAAAAGTTTCCTTTCAAATATTTGTCTTCGTCCGTCTTGTTATAATTGCCAGTTTAAAGACGAAATACGACAGAGCGATATAACACTTGCAGATTTCTGGGGCGTGGAAAATGTTGTTCCAGAAATGTTTGATGACAAAGGAACATCTTTGGTTTTTGTAAATTCAAAAAAAGGCGAGGAGCTTTTTGAAAAAATAAAAGAAAATATTATATTTAAAGAAGCCGATAAAGACAACGCTGTAAAGTATAATAAATCTATGGTACAATCAGCATTTCTTCATCCTAACAGAGAACGTTTTATGAAACAAATTGCAAATAAAAATGCAAGTTTTTCCGTGATTCTTGAAAAAAATATTAAAATTAGCCTTGTAAAACGCGGGCTTAACAAAATAAAAAGAATTGTGAGCAAATAGTATGAAAAAGAAAACATTAATAGTTTTGATAATACTTGCATTCTTTGTTGTAGGATTTTCGAGTCTATGCTATTGGCAAAAAGAAAACATAAAAGCTGTATTCTATGCAGTGAAGTATGATGAAAATGAGCAAAGAGAACTTCAGAAAGAAAACGACAGAATAATAAAAGAGCTTTCTGAAAAGTTTGCAGAACAGGGACTGTCTGAACTTACCGATGAGGCAGTAAAGATGCTTGATGATGGAACGCTTACAGAAGATGATGCTATAAAAATTATCACAGGAGAAAAAACTCTTGAGGAAATAAAAGAAGATAAGAAAAATCCTGAAAAAACACCTCAAAAGGATGATAATCCTAAAATTGCATCTTTAGTAGGCAAGATGTATGTGCTCAGATCTACCTATATGGGAAAACTTAATTCCCTGATAGGTCAAGCAAAAGCAGAAATGCTTGCAGGAAAGAGCAAAACAGCTGTGGCATCGAAATACATAGGCATAGCATCAGGATTGGAAGGACAGTGTGATGCACAGGTTGAGAGTGTACTTTCGCAGATTTCAGAAGAACTCAAAAAAACAGGTGGAGATTTGTCGTTGGTGTCAGAACTTCGCAGTGCATACCGAAACGAAAAAAGCATAAAAAAAGCAGCGTTATTATCACAATATACGTAATTAAGAAAGAACACATACTTTTGTATGTGTTCTTTCTTAATTATGGTAGAATGTTTCAGGTAAAATATTATAATAACCAAAAAAAGAAACACAGGGAGCTCCCAAAATCGTTGACAAAAACGCGATATTGTGATATCATTTATCTGTATAATTATGATTATAATTAGGATAGTTGTGCGAATTTAAAGCACGGATATAACATCCGAAGAATAAGGAAACAATAACATGAAGACAGTAATGCTAGTATTTGGAACCCGTCCTGAAGCAATCAAGATGTGTCCTTTAGTAAATGAACTTAAATCAAGAGAAAATATAAAAACAGTAGTATGTGTAACAGGTCAGCACAGACAGATGCTTGACCAGGTACTTGATGTATTCTCGGTCGTGCCTGATTATGACTTGTCCATTATGAAGGACAAGCAGACACTTTTTGACATTACTACAAACATTTTAAATGGAATCAAAGAAGTTTTAGAAGAAGTAAAACCTGATGCGGTTTTGGTTCACGGTGATACCTCCACCACATTTGTAACTGCGCTTGCGTGTTTCTATTTACAGATTCCTGTAGGTCACGTTGAAGCGGGACTTCGCACATACAACATTTACAGTCCTTATCCTGAAGAGTTTAACCGTCAGGCAGTTTCAATTATCTCAAAATACAACTTTGCTCCCACTGAACTTTCAAAGGAAAATCTTGTTCGCGAGGGAAAAGATGAAAGTACCATATTCATTACGGGAAACACAGCGATTGATGCGTTAAAAACCACAGTAAGAGAGGACTATTCACATCCGGAACTGGACTGGGCAAAAGGGTCACGCCTTATCATGATTACAGCTCACAGAAGAGAAAATTTAGGTGAACCCATGCACAATATGTTCCGTGCTATAAGACGGGTTATGGAAGAGCATCCTGATGTAAAGGCGATTTACCCGATTCATATGAATCCTGTGGTAAGAAAAGCTGCAGAGGAAGAACTTTCAGGTTGCGACAGAATCCGTATCATTGAACCGTTAGAAGTGTTGGATTTTCATAACTTCTTAGCCCAGAGCTTTATGATTTTGACAGACAGCGGCGGCATTCAGGAAGAAGCACCATCGCTTGGAAAACCTGTTCTGGTTATGCGCGATACAACAGAAAGACCTGAAGGAATCGCCGCCGGCACTTTAAAGCTCGTAGGCACAGATGAAGAAGTAATATACGAAAACTTCAAACTGCTTTTAGAAGATAAAGATGCTTATGATGCTATGTCAAAGGCAAGTAATCCTTATGGCGATGGATTTGCATCAAAGAGAATTGCAGATATTTTAGAGAGATAGATATAGAAAAGGTGATAAATTTTGCATACAAACAGTAGTGAAGTATTAACTGAAATGCATAATGATACTATTCCAAAAAAGCAAATGCTACCGAAAGTTCTGATAGTGTTTATTGCCATAGCGGTTTCGTTTTTCGAAGATTCGCTTGGTGCATATATGCCGTATCTTGTTGTAGGAACAATGTTTTTTGGATTCTTTTTAGACAGAATTTCGCCCATATGCATCTATGTTCCTGCTACAATGTTTAACATTGAATTCGGAATATTGGAGTATATAGTACTTGGAATTCTGATAGTTTCGTGCTTTGTTGCTTATAGCGAAACAGACAAAGAGGACAAAAGAAAAAGTTGGACAGGATTTTTCTTTGTTTGTTTCTTTATAGCAGTTTCCACATACTTTGGCTATAAGTCAAACCCGGTTACAGCAGTAGTTACTATTATTACGATGTTCTATTTTTACTGTTACTGCAGTATATTCAGAGGCGAAAGAGCAAAACTTGTTGAATTTTCATTTTTTGCAACAGGTGTAGTTATGACGCTCTTTGTTTTGCGTCAGATTATAAGCGGTAGCGCCACATATCTCTGGGGTACGCGACTCACATTCGAAGAGAGCGTGCGTACTCTTGCAAATGCAGTAGCATTTACTATTTATTATGCTTTTTGCAGACTTGCGATTACAAAAAATGAAAGCGACACACTGATATCAAAACTTTTTTATCTTGTGATTTTTGCAGCAGGTGCTTATGTGCTGTTTATGACATACTCACGCGGTGTATTGCTTTCTGTAGGTGTTGCATGTGCACTTGCCATACTGTTCACCTTAAAGAAAATAAGCGCAAAAAACATAATTGGTATTGTTGTTGTACTTGTATTTGTGGTGTGGGGCATAGGAAAACTACAACTTGACTCAGAACTTTTGACTCATGATGTAGCAGGTGGTAGTGGTCGATTTGAACTGTGGAGTTACTTTATTCAGGATATGTTCAGAGAAGGTCCTGTAAGATTTTTATTTGGTTACGGTCCTGGTGAGTTTATGCGTGTATCTCAGAATTCACCGTTTACAGGTCTTTATGCTCATTCTTTGTTTATGGATGCGTTATTCTCATTTGGCGTGTTTGGATTTATATACTTGTTGAAAATCACATTCGATACAGCAAAACTTGCACTCAATACAAAGAGTCCTTACATTATAGGTATGGTAGCGCTGACAGTTTTAATGTATATCTCTCACGGCGGCGCAGGTAGTGTAGAGTTCTATCTTATGCTGGGATTGAGTTACGCTTTGGCAAATAGAGAAGACAAACCTCATAAAGCCGAGTTATGCGAGGAAAATGCAAATGAATAATACTTTGCATTTATTTAAAACGGTTGTCTCTTAAATCTCATAAGAGGAGAAATGGTTTATGGATAAGGTATCAATAATTGTCCCTGTTTATAATGGCGAGACAACACTTAAAGTATGTCTGGATTCTATACAAAAACAAACCTATGAAAATATTGAGGTTATTGTCGTTGACGATGGCTCTTTGGACAACTCCGGCAAAATATGTGACGAATATGCAGAAAAAGATGCTCGTTTTAAGATAATACACAAAAAAAACGAGGGAGTTTCTATGGCCCGAAATGATGCTCTTGACCATTCTACCGGTGAATATATTTGCTTTGTTGACGGTGATGATTATATAGAGGCTGATATGATTGAGGGCTTATATTCTGCCGTAAAATCAAATGATTGCGGTATGTCTGTTTGCGGCGCGTACTTTGATAGTGACGAAAAAACAGTACCATTTCCTACAAAACCAATTAACAAGATAATATCTTCAGAGGAAACCTTTGATGCACTTTTGCGTGGAGGAAACGATATAAAGGGATGGTTGTGGAACAAAATGATTCATCGTAGCATTGTTGGCGACCATCGTTTAGATAAAAATATTATGTTTTTGGAAGATTTGGAGTTTTTATTAAGAATTTTAAAGAACGCCGACTGCAAGGTTAAATTTATAGACAAATATTATTATCATTATATACAGAACAGCACAAGCTGCTGTCACCAATACAATATGAAGCAGGTGCACAGCATAGAAAAGTTTAATGAAAAAATAATGCTTGGTACACCATCATCAGACTATAGAATTATAAAAAACTATTTGAAAGAGTTCTATATTCTTGCTTCTATAAGTGAAATAGATAAAAAGACGCAAAAAGAATACTATTTAAGAAATGCTAAATTCATCAGAAAAAAGCTTGCGTCCTGTAAACAATTGATGACGAAAAAAGAGTATCAGAAGTGTTTACTTATATCTGTTAGTCCCATTATTTTTGTTAAGATTTTTCAATACAGGTCTTCCAAACTGCGAAAAGCGTAGAGGAGTTTTTATGAAAGTAGGAATTATTACTGAATATTGCAAAAGTAAAAACTACGGTGGCAATTTACAGGCGTATGCCTTGTGCAAATACCTCAATAGCATCGACGGAGTAATTGCGGAGCAGATTCAATATAGAAATACATCACAGAATAAAATAAAAGCAAATATTAAAGGCGTGATAATGTCCTATTTAATGCGTTTGAATCCCGCGGACAAGTACATAGCAAAAAAGCTTGAACAAAGAGCACAAGTAATATATAAATTTAATCAGAAGATACCGCATAGTGAAAAAATATATACCGATGACGATATTAGTGACTGTGTGAAAAAATATGATGCATTTATTACCGGTAGCGACCAGGTATGGAATTTAAGCTACAACAAGCCGGCGTATTTGTTAAAATTTGTCCCGTCAGATAAACCTAAAATTTCTTATGCGGCAAGTCTTGGCTGTACTGAACTTTCAGAAAATGAAAAGTATATTTTTAAGGAAGCCTTGAGTGGTTATTTGGGTATATCTGTGAGAGAGAGAGAGTCGATAGAGCTGTTGCAGCCGCTTTCGTCAATACCTGTGGAGTGGGCAGTTGACCCTGTTTTATTATTGGGAAAAGAGGACTGGTATGCTGCTTGTGATGATTTTGTTGCAAATAAAAAGTATTTGTTCTGTTATTTTTTAGGCGCAGATGATAATGCACGTATGATAGCTAACCAATATGCAAAGGAACATAAGCTAAAGATTGTTACATTGCCACATTTATTTGGTGGCAGACGTAGTTGTGATATGCGTTTCGGTGATGAAAGACTATACGATGTTTCTCCTGAAAGACTGTTGTCTTTAATAAAGAATGCAGAATGTGTATTTACAGATAGTTTTCACGCCAGCGTATTTTCTATCTTATTCGAAAAGAATTTTATTACATTTGAACGTTCAGGAAAAAAAGGAATGAACTCGCGTATAAGTAGTCTTATGTACATGTTTGAATTTGAAGAACGCTTTTGTGATAAACCTCAAAAAGCAACTTTAGAATATATAAATTCTCTTCCTAGAATGGATTATGACAGACCGTTTCCTATTTTTGATGAATCAAAGAAAAACTCCTGTGATTTTTTGACTCGTACAATAGATGAGATGAAGGAATTGTTCGAGCAAGAGGTTAAAAAATGAAAATTAATCAATTAAAATTAGGCGCTGTATTATCGTATCTTCAGATGGGCTTAAGTATAGTAATTGGCATCGTTTTTACTCCGATAATGATACGCCTGCTTGGAAAAAGTGAATATGGTTTGTATAACACTGTGGCATCGACTATTGCTATGATGTCAATTCTAAGTTTGGGATTAAATAGTGGTTATATTCGTTTTTATAGCAAATATAAAAACAGCAATGAAGAAGAAAAAATTTATCGTTTAAACGGCTTCTTTCTGATGATTTACATGTTGATTTCAACTGTAGTGCTTGCTTGTGGCTTTTATTTAACAAACAACCTCAGACTTGTTTTTGACGATGGGTTAACATCTGCAGAATATGGTATTGCTAAAGTTTTGATGGTTTTGATGACTGTCAATTTAGCGATGTCATTTCCTATGAGCCTTTTTACCAGTATTATTTCAGCTCATGAGAAATTTGTTTTTTTAAAGCTGGTAGGCATTATGAAGACTGTTGTCAGCCCGTTGACAACGCTTGTCTTCCTTATGATAGGATTTCGTTCGATTGCAATGGCAACAGTAACGGTGTCCGTATCGTTAATAGCAGATATTCTTTATATATCTTATGTGTTTGGGCATTTGAAACAAAAGATACGCTTTGCAGTTCCTGAAAAAGGTCTCTTTCGTGACATTTTTTCGTATACAGCATTTATAGCAATCAATTTGATTGTGGATCAGATAAACTGGAATGTCGGCAAGGTTGTTGTTGCAAGGTTTAATGGGACAGGAGCCGTGGCGGTGTATACAGTAGGTTATTCTTTATACCAGTATTATCAGATGTTTTCTACATCGATTTCCGGTGTATTTACTCCAAAAATACACCGTGTGGTTAACGCCACGAAAGAAAATGTAGTATTACAACGTAAAGAATTATCAGCTTTGTTTATACGTGTCGGAAGAATTCAGTTTATTATACTTGGATTGATTGCTACTGGCGTGCTGTTTTTTGGAAAACAGTTTATTATACATTTCTGGGCGGGTGCTGGATATGGTGATTCATACTATGTAGCCTTGTTGCTGATATTTTCTGCATCTATAGCTTTGATACAGAATGTTGGAATCGAAGTACAGCGTGCATTGAACAAGCACCGTTTTCGTAGCTTGGTATATTTAGTTATGGCAGTTGTCAATATATGTATAATGATTGTGTTGGTTCAAAAAATAGGAGCAGTTGGTGCAGCTTGTGGTACGGCATTAGCATTATTGTTGGCTAATGGTTTAATTATGAATATCTATTACCATAAGCGTTGTAATATTGACATTATTTCATTTTTTAAGTCCATAGGGCGATTATCTATAGGTCTTATCATTCCGATGTGCGTAGGTGTTCTCATTAATTTGGTTTTAACAATAGACAATTTGCTATTGTTTGTCATATGCGTTATAGCATATTCGTTTGTATATATTGTTTCGATGTATTTCTTAGGATTCAATCAGTACGAAAAGGAATTGTTGAGAAAAATTACAAATGGCTTAAAGAGAAAGCCTGTGGTTGCGACGAAAGGTGATGGAAAAAACGTTGAGTAGCATTTATTTATTATTTGTTTGGCAAAAGACAAAGCTTTTGGCAGTGGCATCTAAAATATGCAAGCTTTTTAACAAAACCATTGTGTATGAAAGCAAAACAGGACTAAAAGAAATAAACCCGCTTTTTCCGACGAAACAAAGAGAGATTATAAATTTATGTACTGTTTCGCCTGATGAATTATTTTTAGGTATTGATTTTTTGAAAGATGAATACAGCCTGATTAATACTCCGATAAAAGAGTCTCCGCATTTTGAATTGATGGCATCTTTATACAATGGAGAAGACGGTTTAAATACCAACTATACAAAGCGTATGTTAAAAGGTGCTCTGGATGAAAGATATGAAATACTTGCATTTTACCTGGATAAAGAGTATTTTAAGAATTGTTTTAATAAGAAATATAACGATATAAAAAACAACTCCGGTGAAAATATTATTGTCTACAAAAAAAACGGCAAGTGCTATATACATGATGGAAAACACCGAGCAGCTCTTTGTAGTCTTTTAGGTATTGATGCTCAATGTGAAGTCGTTGATTTTAGTGAAGTGTGCAAGGAATTCAACAGCAAAAAACTTGAGATTTTAGAAAAAAAAGAAAAGTATAAAAAGCACGATTCTTTTTTTGAAAACTTCGAATAATCAATAAAAACTGATGGTGCGAATTAATATTCGTTGTTATAATGAATTAGAAATGGGGGGAATGATGATGAATATATTATCGCTTTTAAAAGGAAAATCTATAAAGCAAATAATAAACGGTGTTTTTAGATACGCAAAACACCTGCTTAAAAAGTTTTCCTTATACATTTCAACGCCTTCAGCATGTGGTATAAGCGATAGTGAAAATATTGATTTAATCGTATCTTTGACATCATTCCCCGGAAGAATAAAACAGATACACTTGTGTGTGAAAACACTTTTAAATCAAAGTTTAAAACCAGATGCTGTAATTTTATGGCTTGCAGAGGAGCAGTTCCCTAAAAAAGAAAACGAACTGCCAAAAAAACTTTTAAAACTGCAAAAAAACGGACTCACAATCAAATGGTGTAATGATATCCGTT
>JAZOSI010000022.1:0-17515 GCA_045657065.1 Congzhengia sp.
GCAAATCCCCAGCCTACAAAACTTTACTATTTATATCCTTGCTTCCGTTACGAAAAACCACAGGCAGGAAGACTTCGTGAATTCCATCAGTTTGGTATTGAAGTTTTCGGCTCATACACAGCATCAATAGATGCAGAAGTAATATCTTTGGCTATGACATTGCTTTCACGACTTGGCGTAACCGGAGTAGAGCTCAATATCAACAGTATTGGTTGTCCCAACTGCCGTAAAAGCTACAACGAAAAATTAAAGGATTACTTCAGACCGTACTTGGGTGAACTTTGTGAAACCTGTCGCGAAAGATTTGAAAAAAATCCTTTGAGAATTTTGGACTGTAAGAGTGATGTTTGCAAAGAAATCTGCAAAAACGCACCGTACCTTTTAGACAACATATGTGATGACTGCAGCACCCACTTTGAAAGCCTTAAAAAATACCTCGAAATAATGGAAATTCCCTACAATGTAGAGGCTACAATTGTAAGAGGACTTGACTATTATACAAAGACCGTTTTTGAAATCATTTCAAAGAACAAAGGCTCTGAAGGCACAATCTGCGGCGGCGGAAGATACGATGGACTTGTATCTGAAATTGGCGGTCCTGAAATGCCTGGTGTAGGCTTCGGTATGGGACTTGAGCGTTTGCTTTTGGTTTTAGAGAGTATAGGTAAACTCCCTGAAAACGAAGAAAATCCCGAAATCTTCTTGGCAAATATCGGAGAAAATGCCGATATGTATGTTCAGAAGTTAGTGCTTGATTTAAGAAAAGACGGAATTGCGGCAGAACGCGACTACGGTGCGAGAAGCTTAAAAGCACAGATGAAGTATGCCAATAAAATCGGCGCTAGTTTTTCTGCTGTAATTGGTGATGATGACATTGCCAAAGGCGCGTTGAATGTCAAAAATATGGAAACAGGTGAAAGCGAAGAAGTTTTAGCTGAAAAACTTTCAGAATTCTTAAAATCTAACCGATAAAACACTCTATGCGCAAGTGGGTAACACTTGCGCATAATGAAAATACGGGAGGTTATCAGATGATAGAGATAAAAAATCTGGTCAAAAAATACGGCAAAAAAGTTGCTGTTGACAATATAAGTTTTAACGTCCGCGACGGAGAAATTTTAGGTCTTTTAGGTCCTAACGGTGCGGGTAAGTCTACAACTATGAATATTTTAACAGGATACTTATCTGCCACAAGCGGAGAAGTACTGATTTCAGGTTACAACATACTTGATAATCCGATTGAAGCCAAGAAACAACTGGGCTATCTTCCTGAAATTCCACCGCTTTATGTTGATATGACCGTAGAAGAATATTTAAAATTCATATACGATTTAAAAGGTGTTAAGGAAAAAGACAATAACAAACACTTGACAGAAATTATGGAAACAGTAAAAATCACTGATGTGAAAGGTCGCATAATTTCAAACCTTTCAAAAGGTTACAAGCAAAGAGTAGGACTTGCTCAGGCAATGGTAGGCAATCCTGAAGTTCTGATTTTGGACGAGCCCACAGTAGGCCTTGACCCTATGCAGATCATTGAAATCAGAAGCGTTATCAAAAAACTTGGCAAAAATCACACAGTAATTTTATCTTCGCATATCTTACAGGAAGTTCAGGCTATATGTGACCGCATTGTTATTATCAATAACGGTAAAATTGCTGCAATAGATACACCTGACAACTTAGCAAAAACCATTTCAAACGAAAATAAATTCAGTCTTCGTATTTCAGGTGACGAGCGTTCTGTACTTGATGTTTTAGAATCAATTTCCGGTATTAAGAGTATTAAGTCTTTAGGCAGAAAAGAAAGAAATTCTATCGACTTTATAATTGAAGCAGAGCCTGATGTAGATGTAAGACCTGAAATATTTACAGCAATGGCAAAGAACAATCTGCCTATCCTTTCAATGCAGACGGTAGATTTGAGCCTGGAAGATATATTCATTGAAGTTACATCAAAAGAAAACACTTCTTTTGAAACAGTAGACGAAGAAAACCTTGAATTTGTAAATATAGAAACAAAGGAGGATAAAAACGATGAAAGCAATATTTAAAAGAGAACTCTCATCTTATTTCAAATCTCCTTTGGGATACATCTTTTTAGGACTTTTTGTGTCCTATTCGGCACTGATGTTTTTATTCAGTACAGTTCCTTACCAGACATCAGATATGGGAAATTACTTTATATCTGTATGCTACATTTTTATTTTGGCAGTACCACTTATCACTATGAAAATGTTCTCAGAAGAAAGAAAACAAAAGACAGACCAGTTGTGGCTCACAGCACCTGTTAAGGTTTCGTCTGTTGTGATGGGAAAATTCTTGTCAGCATTCTCTGTGCTTGCAATAGGCGTAGTATCAACACTTGTATTTTTGGTGTTTTTAGCCCTTTACGGTAATCCTGCAGTAATTCAGTCCTTGGTTGGCTATATTGGCATTCTGCTTTACGGTGCAATGCTTATATCTATGGGGATGTTTATATCATCCCTTACGCAGAACCAGATAATTTCTGCAGTTATCACACTTGCCGCAATTGGTATATTTTCAATAGTTCCCACAATGGGAATTGACTTTTCAGGACTTTTTGACGGTGCTTTTTCCTTTGTAGGTACAGCACTTAACGGAATTCTTTCGTTTATCGACATAAATGCAAGATTCTATGATTTTGCAAAAGGAACACTCAACATCGTTCCTTTGGTTTACTTTATCAGTATTACTGCATTGTTTAATCTTTTGACAGTGTGCGTAATCGAAAGAAGACGCTGGAGGTAATGATGATGAAAAATACAAAAAAATTAAAATACAGCATCAACTCCACCGTAGTAATCATAGGTGCGATTATAATTGCACTTTTAGTTAATGGACTTTTAGTGGCTTTTGACAATAAAATTTCACTTGAAGTCGATCTTACAAAAGATGAAATTTACCGCCTTACAGAAGAAAGCCAATCAGTAGTTGACAAAATCGACGAAGAAACAAAAATCGTTGTACTTTATAACGGACAGGCATCAGAGCTTATGACAATACTCACATCCGTTATCGAAAAGTACACCGACAGAAACGAAAAAATCACATACGAAGTAGTGGATTATTATTCAAATCCGTTAGCGCTGACGGAATATGCATCAGCGCTTAAGATGATTTCTTCTCCTGACTATGCTATGATTTTTGTTCAGGGCGATAAATACGATGTGGCGGAAGTAAGCTCATACATCACAACAACCGGCAGAAGTAATATTGAAAACATAATTACAAATAAACTTGCAACATTTGTAGACGGATATTCTATTTCTGAAATCATGTTCACAACTGGCCACGGCGAAAAGTCAAATGCAGGTTTTGAGGCTGTACTCAATATGTACAACTATCAGTTAAAGAGCATAAATCTTTCGACAGAAAATATTCCCGAAAACGATAAATCTCTTTTGATTATCAATGCACCTCAGGGCGATTTTTCAGCAGAAGAAATCGAAAAAATAGATAACTTCTTAGATCACGGCGGAAATCTTCAGGTTTACTTTGACCCTGTGGTTTCAAACGATGAACTCCCCAGACTGGAAAGTTATCTGAATGAAAGCTGGTCTATCGTAAGAAATCACGGAGTAATCGTTGACAGTGACAAAAGATTAGAATCAGGCGACGATACAAATTCAAGATATGGTTCAATCACTGTAGCAGAAATTGCAGACAATGAAATCGCAAAACCTATAGAAGATTCAAAACGCGAAATCGTATATTCTGCAGCAAATGCTTTAGAAATTGCATCTGACAGTCTTGCTACTATTGAAGTTAAACCTGTTTTAACAACATCAGCAAATTCCGTATTGCGTGAACTTGAAAACATCAACGAAGCAGTTCCCGCAGGAGTTATGAAAAGCAGATACAATGTAATGCTTACATCTACAAAGCACAACTACACTCTGGACGAAAAAATCCATACAGGCAGAGTAGTGGTTTGCGGTTCAAGTTATATGATGGATACTTTGATAGGTGACTCAAGATATGCAAACGAAGACCTTCTTATTAACTCTATAAACTGGATGCGCGGAAGTGAAGCCGGCATAACAGTAAGATCAAAAGAACTTCCTCAAGGTTCACTCCTTATATCAGGCGGACAGTTCTGGGGATGGTTTATAGGTCTTGTATTGGTAGTACCCGTACTGCTTATAGTATCAGGAATAATCGTTTTCATAAGAAGAAGATATAAATAATTTTAAAAAGAGCCTTTTTAAAAAGGCTCTTTTATTTTGTTGCAAAGTTTGACATATTTCTTTTTTTGTGTTACAATATAGTATACTATTTTGTTTTGCAATCTTGGAAGGAGTAAACATAAAAATGAAAATTAAAAATATGGTTAAAAATAAACATACCGTATATTCAAAATATGCATCTTTATCAAATAAAAAATACAAGCAATCCTTTTTGACAGGCCTTATGGCTTTAGGCATTGCTATTGTTGCATCGCTTTTTAACAATCCTGTAGCTGCATGTATATTCAGCATTATATCACTAATTATAGCAGGTGCTGAAGTAATATTTAAACTCGTAAAAGGAACAAAAGAAGCAAAACTCGATACAGTTTTAGTTTTAGTTGCAATTATAATTCCTTTCTGTATGGCAGAATTTGCTGTTGCGGCTTTGGGTATGTCGATTTATAAATTGGCAGGTGTTTTGATTTCTTATGTTTCAACAAAAATCGGTCAGGAATTAAAAGAAATTGCAGAAGTAACCCCCAGAAATGTAAATATCATAGATTCACAGTCAAACATCAGACAGGTTTCTGCTGATTCTTTGAGAAATAAAGACAAGTTTATAGTAAAAGTAGGCGAAGTAATCCCTGTTGATGCTGTAATTACAGAGGGTTTTTCGGAATTCGATACAAACAGAGTACACGCATCAGACTGCGATATTTCTCTTTCAGCAGGAGATAAAGTTCTGGCAGGTTATGTAAATACAGGTTCTTCTGTAACTTGTGTTGCAGTTTGCGATTATGATGAGTCGCTTGTTATGGATTTTAACAGACTTGCAGATTTTGCAGAGACCACATCTACAATCGGGGAAAAAAGATTTTTACAGATTTCAAAGTGGTATCATTTAGGTATCCTTTTACTTGCGATCGTAGTACTTCTGATTTCAGGACTTTCCACAGGAGTATGGGGTGGCGCACTTTTAAGAGTGAGTGTACTTTTAGTTGCGGCTACAGCAAGCTCAAATCTTGTAGCTATTCCTTTAATCACATCTTCTGCAATATGGAAACTTAAAAAATCAGGTCTTTCAATATCTTCTACAGAAACACTTGATGAAATTGCAGACATAAACTGTGTAGCATTTGAAAAAGACGGAATTCTCACAAACGGCGTATACGAGCTTTCTGATATGTACACCGCTGAAGGTATTACAGAAAATGATCTTTTGATGATTGCAGGCGTTTGTGTAGGTGGAAGAGCACATCCTGTATCAAGAATTTTTACTAAATATGCAAACGAACATATTGTTGCTGAAAACACAATGGAATTTGCAGGCAAGGGCGTAGAATGTACTGTAATGGGTAAGACCGTTCTTTGCGGAACCAAGAGTTTCATTACAGAAAGCGGAATAGATGTTTCAGAAATTCCTGAACACAAACTCTACATCACAATCGACGGCGTAGTTTTAGGTGCAGTTTCTTATAAAGATGCTCCTTACGAAGGTGCTGCAGCCGACATAGAAGAATTAAGAAAAATCGGCGTAGAAAAGATAGTGATGTTCTCATCTGATAGCGACGAATCAACAAAAGACGCATTTGAAAGATCAGGTGCAGATGAATACATTGCCAATATGGATGGCTTTAAAAGAGTAGAAGAAATCAGCACATTAAAGCAGGAGGAAGATGCAACATGTGCATACATCGGAAATGCTTTATCAGGCGAACAGGCACTTGTTGAAGCAGATGTTGGCATTACACTCATAAACAAAGAAGAAAATAACCTTGAATATTCAAAAATTACCCTCATTGGCAAAATCAGAACTCTTTGTGATGCAATAGAAATCGCAAGACTTGCAAACGGTAAAGTAGAAATCCACTTCTACTGTGCATCAGCAGTTAAAATCATCATTACACTTTTGGGATTGTTTGGTGCTTTAAATGTAGCGACAGCAATCGGAATAGATGCAGTACTTACTTTGTTTGCACTTTTATCTGTAAGAGATTTACTTAAAAGATAATAAAAAATGCTTCGGAAAACCCGAAGCATTTTTTATTTCTTAAGTTCAAGCATAGTGTCTAAAACTGTACCCATAGTGCGAAACATATTGTTTTTACATCTCAATAACTTTCTGCGGTTTTTGGCACCGTAATCAGCAGAAACAACAGCCACAGTTCCGATAACAGCGCCACAGGCAAGCATCCCAAGTAAATATTTTTTCATATAGCATTCTCCTTAACATTGATTTTGACAATGTTATTATGTGGAGAAATCAAAAAATTAAACATTTAAAATTTTCAAAGCGTTTTTATATTTTATGTTTTCTAAGTCGCTTTTATCAAGACCGAGTGAATTTAAAAATTCGAGTGTAACATCAGGACTTTCCCAGGGATTATCACTGCCAAAAAGAATTTTATCAGAACCGTGTTTTTTAATAACGCGGATACATTGTTCTTTTGAAATATATTCAGAAATAAAAGCAGTATCAAATAAAATATCCGTACCTACAAGATATTTTTCTACATCGTCCCACATGCGCCAACCGCCTAAATGTGCCGCGATAATATATTTTCCACTTACATAATTCAAAACATTTTTTAAGCGCTTCGGTGTACTGTGTACAGGAGGAGGGAATCCTATATCACATCCTGTATGAAAAACAGTATAAAGTTTCAATTCTTCGGCCTTTTTTAATATAGTGACGGAGTTTTTATCGTCAACGTAAAATCTTTGAAATTCAGGATGAAGTTTAATACCCAAAAAACCTGCGGCTTTTATATTTTCCAGAATTTTATCGGTATTTTCGTTTTCGGGATGTAAACTAGCAAAAGAAATGATTTCAGAGTCAGTCACAGACTTCGCATAGGAATTGATTGAATCTGTCTGCGATGGCTTTGTTGCAATTGGAAGAGTGATGCTTATATCAACTCCGTTTTTAACCATTGAACCGAGAAGTCCTGTGAATGTAGCATCAAAGTGTGATGTGATTTCTTTTCCTTCGCACTGTAGCGCGCCTGCTTTTAATATATCAATGGTTTTGCCTGCAATTTTTTCAGGAAAAATATGCGTATGAAAATCAATTAACATCTGTTTCACCTCATTGGATATTTTACACCTAAATTAATGTTTTTTCAAGAAGAAACAATGAAAATCTTGTAATTGTTAAATGTGTGTGGTATACTAATTGTATTCTTAAAGTACAGAAGAAAGGAAGATTAAACTTGCAATATATAATCACATTTTTACAAGGTGTCGTTTCTTTTATTGCGCCTTGCGTGTTACCTATGTTACCCGTATATATTTCATATATTGCAGGAGCAGACAAGGGCAAAGGAAATGTTTTTATCCGTTCTTTGTTTTTTGTACTTGGATTTACTGCTGTTTATACAATTTTCGGATTGTTTGCAGGCACTTTAGGTTCAGTATTTGTAAAATATGAACTGCTATTTCATATCGTGTGTGGCATAATTATAATATTGCTTGGCTTAAACTTTTTGAATATCTTGAAAATACCTTTTCTAAAAGGAATTCACAAGTCACACAAGGTTACAGGAGTTCTTTCGGCATTTCTTTTTGGAATGATATTTTCAGTAAGTCATCTTCCTTGTATGGGAGCGCTTTTGGGTTCAGCCTTAGCGTTTGCTGCTCATAGCGGAAACACAGTTGAAGGAATTTTGCTTTTGGTTGTTTATTCGCTCGGTTTAGGAATACCATTTATAGCATCTGCATTGCTGATTGAAAAACTCAAAAAGCTATTCGATACAATAAATAAAAACTATAAAACAGTAAATGTAATCTGCGGAATACTCCTTATACTAATAGGTGTTGCTATGGCTACAGGACTTTTGCACGATCTAATATGTGTACATTAAAAGCATTACATCAAAGTAATGCTTTTTATATAATTGGTGATAATATGATATACAAAAACATAAAAGAAGGAATATTCATAAACCGCCCAAATAGATTTATAGCTGAAGTGGAAGTGGACGGAAATGCGGAAATCTGCCACGTCAAAAACACAGGAAGATGCAAAGAACTTCTTATACCGGGTACAAAAGTTTTTTTGGAAGAAACAGACAATATAAACCGAAAAACAAAGTACGACCTGATATCAGTCTTTAAGGGCAACAAACTTATAAATATGGACAGTAATGCACCTAATAAGGTTGTTTATGAATGGTTAAAAACAGGAAAATTATTTGGAAATATCACTTTTATAAAACCTGAAAGCAAGTACAAAAATTCTCGGTTTGACTTTTATGTTGAAACGGATAAAAAGAAAATCTTTATCGAAGTAAAGGGCGTAACATTAGAAGAAAACGGAATAGCAAGCTTTCCTGATGCGCCTACAGAACGTGGAATTAAGCATTTACAGGAGCTTGTTTCTGCCAAATCGGACGGGTATGATGCCTATGTCATATTTGTTGTTCAGATGAAAGGGTGTTCGTCTTTTATCCCAAACAGAAAGACACATCCCGAATTTGCAGATGCACTCATAAATGCCGAAAAACACGGTGTAAAAATAATATGTATCGATTGCATAGCAACTGAAGATGAACTTGTGATTGACGAATATATAAAAGTGAACTTATAGTGGATTGAATTTTTCGGCAAGTTAATATAAAGTTTCCTTAAGAGGTGGTAGCGATGAATTTATCAAGAACAGGAAAATTGATTGCGGAATTAAGACGTGAAAAAGGACTTACCCAGAAGGAAGTTGCAGAAAAGTTAGGAATATGTGCAAAGACTGTATCAAAATGGGAAACAGGTCACGGTTTTCCTGATGTAAGTCTGATATCAGAACTTTCAAATATATTTCAGATTGATATAGAAAAACTCATTAAAGGTGAAATGCCGGAAATAAAGATGGAGGCAGGAAATGTGAAAAAGACGAAATTCTACGTCTGTGAGCATTGCGGAAATATATTGACAAGTATAGGAAATGCGGAAATAGTATGTTGCGGAAGGAAATTGTCTCCGCTAACTGTAAACGAAACAAATGATGCTCACAAAATAAATGTTGAAAAAATTGAAGATGATTTATATATTACATTTCCACATCCTATGACAAAGGAACACTACATCTCATTTTTTTCATATGTCCGTTTCGACAGAGTGCTGACGGTAAAACTTTACCCTGAACAGGGCGGAGAATTGAGATTTCCTCAGATGCGTGGCGGAAAAATGTACTATTACTGCAATAAACACGGACTGTTTGAACTTAAAATATAGTATAATCGATTATGTATCATATAAATCCCTTTAAAAACATATAATTTACCAATTATATCAAAAGGGGATTTGTATCAATGAAAGATTACATTGAAGAGCGCGCGATAACTTTTGCGGAGTATATTATAGAGAATAAAACCACCGTAAGAGACACTGCTCGAAAGTTTAACATAAGCAAATCTACCGTACATACAGTGAGAGTAACATAGAAACTTTTTATATCGAAGTGGCGTAACTGTGCGTCTTTTGGGGATTTTACAAATTTCAAAATCTTTCGAATAGGTCTGTATAAAAATGGGGAACGAAAAAATCCTGAAAACCGCTTAATTGCTAGCTTTCAGGATTTTTATTGTTTCAGTCTTGCTCTCTCTGTATTAAAATTTTGAGATGTAGTCGAAAGCGTTTTTGAGTTGAGTAATTCTCTAAAGTACGCCAATATTTAAGCTGTTATTGTTTGGATTTAGCATCCATTTATCTACCAATTGCTTAAACTTAGACTTGTCAGCTTCTGAGCAATGTCGGGAAATAGAAATCCCTGAGATACTATTGTTAATCGGAATGTAGATATATTCGAATGGTGGGAGATAATACTCAAAGTCCATTTTTTTACGATAGAATTCAATGCCAATTGGTCTTACTGCAACACGGACTCTCGTTTCTGCTTCGATATTCCAATTTCTTGATTTACCCATATTATCTTTTCCTTCTTTGAGTTTTATCATGCCTGCATTCTCAGTAAAGCCGCTTTCGTCAACGTGATTTTTAAGATTATTTGTGTAGTAAATATCCATAAAACTGGAGTCAAAATAACACCAATCAGATATGTCACCATATGTATTATGGTTTATATTAGAACGAGAATTAAAATCATTTTTAAATGACAATAGCGGCTTAGTACATTCGCTATCAAAATACGGCTGAAATGTTAGCTTTTGCGGAAGAAAATCGATTCTTATATTGCTATTATATTGTTTTTGAAAATAATTTGCAGTTAGTTGATTGTTAGTAAAACACGCTACATAGATTTTTGTATTCCATAATTTAGGAGTGCGATTGTTTTCATCTGGGTCGTTTACTTTATCTAATCTAGTAAGCCTCAATGATTTGTTTTTAAGAATACATTCTAATGCATTTAAAGTTGTATAATGATAAAGATATTTATGTTGAGTAGCTTTTTCGCATTGTTCTGTATATAAGTATTTTTCCATCTTTTTCCTCACTTTCAAAGCTCACAGAAAAAAATGTCTCAAAGAACATTCTTTGAGACATTTTAGCCTATTTTGTTTTTGCAACCAAATACTCTTCAATCTTATTTACAAAAAATTCTGCTTCTTCAACTTGTTTTATAACATCTTCTTTTGGTACTACATAAAAATCTTCATAATCACTATCAGTACGCATATCAAAAGCAGATTTAATAATGTTTGACATTGCTTTATCAAATATCCCTGTTTTAATGTAGTCCTTTTGAAAATTACTGATTACACCAGAATGTTTCTTGTAGTCTTGGCCATCAAGTGCCAAAACAGCACGAGCCGCATGAAAGATTGCATAATAAGAACGCTTGGCTGCTGTATCAAACATTTCAAGTTCAAGCGTTCTCTTTGCATCTTTCAAGTCCGCTTTTGCTTTACTGAGGCGATATAGGGATAAATCAATCATTTCTTTACTATACACTAACATTCACGCCCTCTCTTGCAATGTTAATATAATACGGAAGAGCGTTTCCGTATTTTTCAAAAGTGAACTTATCCTGTAATTTAACAGATAAAAGAACATCGTACTTTAAGTCGATATCATTCGCAAAATCAGATACTGTGCGTCTGTATTTTGCAAGCTCACTTTTTTCAAGGTCAACCAAAGCCATAACATCAATGTCTGACTCGGAATCATAATCCCCTCTTGCGTAAGAGCCATAAAGAATAACACTATCAAGTTTTTCGCCGAAGATTTTTCGAAGCTCTGAATGAGTTTCTTTTAACAATACATCAAGCGTACTTCTATTACACATAAGTTCACCTCCTAATCTATCTTATGTCTATATTTTAACACAATACATTAAAAAAATCAATATTTAATAAATATTTACATCTTAGAGTGTTGTCGATATTTGTGGCTTGCTGTAAAATTATAGCAGGAGGTGCATAGAATATGCAATTAAATTTAGAAAAAATTGTCTGGTTTAACAAACCGAAAAAACAAGAAAAGCTTACTGCCACATTGGGAAGTAATCAAAAACTATTTTTGAGCGATGCACTGCGAAATCAATTACCTGAAAATATTCAGTTCGGGTTTGATGCCAGCTCACGAACACTGGTTATTGCCGAATCAGAGAATCCAAGAGACAAAAAGTGTAAAAACGGAATGGTATTTGGATTAGTGGATGAAATCCTGTCAACAGGAATGAAATTACCTGTATGTTTTGAGTTTGAATATGATGATGCAAACAAACTGTGGGTGGGTCAAGTTGTACTTAGAAAGAAAAAACAAGAGTATGATTTGGAACAAGTGTTGGCACTTTATAAACCAATTTCAGACAAATTGTTTGTTCAAATCGGAAAAACTACACCTAAAGAAGACCGACGGCAAATTATTGCTCTTGCAATTTGCGAAGCCGTAAAGGAATATACACCTGCATTTGGTGACTTTGAAAAGTTCATTACTAAACGCGCAAAAGAATCGCTTAAGTTGAAAAATAGTCATTATGTAAAACATAATATGGATAAATCGATGGATGCATCTTTAAATAATGAAAGTAACGACAGCTTTAATTTATATTCTGTAAATTGCTTTATTGATTCTAGTTATTTACGAGCCGAAAACAGAATTGCGGAAGAACAATTTGAGCAACAACTTAGCACAAATGAGTCTTATGTTTTGATGCTTTTAAAGAAAAGATTAACAATTTCTGAAATTGCACAGAAATTAGAGATTTCAGAAGAAAAGGTTAAGTTTTTTGCAAAAACTGTCGCAATGAAGCGAAAACAATTTTTCTCGTAAACCCTTTAATAGCGTGGCTTTGCGCTATTCGACAAAAAACTTTCTATTTCGCGCTATTCCGACCATACAGTAAGAGTAACATAGAAACTTTTTATATCGAAGTGGCGTAACTGTGCGTCTTTCGGGAATTTGACAAATTGTGTAATCTTTCGAAAACATCTGTATATAAATCCAAAAGTAGAAAATCCTGAAAACCGCTTAAATAGTGGATTTCAGGATTTTTAATGTTTCAGTCTTGCTCTGTCTGTATAGGCATTTTTGAGATATGCACGAAAGCGGTTTTTGGTATACGTTGACAAATTAATTATGATAGCATAAAATATAGTTGTTATCAAACGATAAGTATTGGAATATACACTAATGAGTTAAGCAAAGAAACAGGAGAATTTCTATGATTTATTCTGAATTTATAAATCAAACCATTTCAAATAACAATCAAATACAATGGAACTACTATAGGGATAACTTAGATATAAACAATATTTTGCAATCAGAGAATTCAAGAAATTTCATACATGAGTATTTTGAAAATGGTGCAAAATCATTACCTATGCTTATTAATCCAGAGAGTGCAAGAAATTACATTAATGATTATTTCACTACAGCTAGAAAAGAGTATGTTTTATCATTTGATTTTGATGAGCAGAATCAACTCCCGGATGATCGAGCAATACATACTGTGTCAGCGTTCTTTTTAGGTTTGCTGATAGAAAACTGCTTAAACGGAGAAGATACTTTGCGCATTGAAAGTAATAATAATTTTCCGTTTAGTTATTTATGGTTCCTTACTTGTTTATATCATGATTATGGGTATTGTGTTGCCGAAAGAGACAATACTCCGTTTACATTTCCTAACAAAGCACCAATGCCCTGTGAATGTTATCCGTGTAATATTAGAGCACATCCATCTGAATATAGAGCTCTTGCTCGGGTAAAAAAAGACTTAGGAATTGATTTGTCTCCATTTTCAAGTTTCCCGCACATGTTTTCATCACGATATACAGAACCACTTTTAGAACGAGCTATATTAAGAGAATTGACACTAAATGATAATAAGATTTCTCGTCACAATAGATTGCGTTTTAATACAAACTCAGTTGTTTCTGCTACTCGATATGCTAGTTCAACAATTGTAAGATATTTTAATTACTGTATCAATGAGCGTAAGCGAGTAGACCATGGAATAATTGGTGGTTTTTTATTCTACGATAGAATGATAAAAAACTATATGTTAGCATATGTTACCGCAATGCAAGAATGTAATCATACACCACGATTAAGTGATTTTGAATACAGAGACAGACACTTTTGTGCAGAACAACTTATAATCTTTTCATATATTGCCGATTGTATTTTATCTCACAATGTATTTAAACAGCAAGACGACCAGCGAGCATTATACGAAAAATATAAGTTGAATTCTCTTTACTCAGAAAATTTCCAAAAAATTAATTATAAAGATAATCCATTATTATATATTTTGGCTATAACTGATAGTATTGAACCGACAAAGATATACCGTAACGATGCTACACCACAAACAATTATAGATACAGTGGGTATAGATTATCGACCAGGTTCAAAAGAAATCAAAATCTCGTGTTTATCTAACGATATTGATATACACAAAATCTTTTCAAAAGCAAAAGAACTTGAAGATTGGACAGCTGTTAAATGTTCCGATTTATCTAATCGTACATTTACTTTAAGGCTTTGATATAATGTTTCAAAGGAACATGCTGAAAATAACATTTTTTGCTCAAAAAACACAAAAAAATTCATAATCCTGCAAATGGCGTTTGGGAGCGCCTGTACCCTCTAAACCCTTTAATGGCACGGTTTTGCACTATTAGACAAAAACTTTCAATCTCGACATATCCGTATCATACAGAGAGTAACATAGAAACTTTTTATATTGAAGTAGCGTAAAAACCAGAAATATAACGCCTTCAGCGAAATAGCAAAATCACATCAATCTCAACTACAACATAATATAAAAAACAGAGCAAAAAAAATCATAAAACCCTTGTGAGATGTATTCTTACAAGGGTTTTAGACATTTCAACTAAATTTTCAAAAATTACTTGATTTTATTTCGGTATAGCGATATAATAATAGCATACAATATATTAGGGTGATATAAATGAGTATAAATGAAATTTTAAGTAATATCGGAATGACCAAATACCGATTAGCAAAACTCTCTGGGATTCCCCATGCGACACTTAGTGAATTGTGCAGCGGTAAAACAAACATTGAAAAGTGTTCCGGAGAAACATTATATAAAATCGCAAAAGTATTAAATGTGTCTATGGAGAGCCTGCTTGATGACAGAATGACAACTCTTGCAAGAGAGCGTTCCTACGAGTATGGTCTTCCTTCATATCTACAACATGATTTGGATGTATACAAAGATGCCGTATCAAAGAATTCCACTTTAATAGACTGCTATTGGGGCGAACTTTACGGAAGCATCAATATGGCAGAAATCAGCGATGGACTAATAACGCCGGAGCATGCGGATTATTTAAGGCAGAAATATTTATGGAGGTAACATTATGGCAAACAGAATTGATTTTACAAACTGTAAGCGAATTATAGGCAGAGCATATAATGGTGCAAACGGAAAGAAAATTGCGGTAGAATATGAAGGCGAAAAATATATGCTTAAATTTCCACCATCAGGAAATAAAAAATCAACAGAATTGTCATACACCAACAGTTCAATCAGCGAGCATATCGCAAGCAGTATATTCAATATGATAGGTGTAAAAGCACAGGAAACAAAACTTGGAATCTTTACCGTAAACGGCAAGGTGAAAATTGTTTGTGCATGCAAGGATTTTACTGATAAAAATAAAAACTTATATGATTTTTGCTCTATAAAAAATACCGTTATTGACTCTGAACATAATGGTACAGGAACAGAGCTTTCTGATGTTCTCGAAACCATAGAAAAGCAGCAATTTGTAAATCCTAAAGACTTGCTTAAGCATTTCTGGAATGTGTTTGTAGTAGATGCCTTACTTGGCAATTTCGACAGGCACAATGGTAACTGGGGATTTTTGTTCGATGATGAAACTCAAACATCTGAGATTGCACCTGTTTTTGATTGCGGTAGTTGTTTGCTTCCACAGGCAGACGAAAAGATAATGAGAACTATTTTAGAAAACGAAGATGAACTAAATGCCCGTATTTTCCAATTCCCTACATCCGCAATTAAACTGAATGACAAAAAAATCAACTACTATGATTTCATTTCTTCAATGGGAAACGAGGATTGCAACAAAGCAATTTTAAGAATTGTGCCCAATATTGATATTGACCTCATAAATGCATTTATTGATAACATTATTTATATATCCGATTTGCAAAAGGAATTTTATAAGACATACATTACGGCAAGATACGAGAAGATTTTACTGCCGACCTATAGAAATTTATGATTATTATATAACAACAAAACAAGGAGGTGAATAGTTTTGGGTAAATATACTGATGATGAAATTAGGAATATGCCGAAGATAACATGTAAAATTGCTGCTGATTATTTAGGAATATCTCCTATGGCTGTAAGCTGTGGGATGCGCAACAATCAACTGCCTATTGGTTTTGCTATACACACTGAGGACAGATATACTGACAGTTGGTCATACAATATTATTCCGGAAAGATTGATTGCATATAATCATGGCAAAATAAACGAAGTTCAAGTTCAAAGTATAGAGAAAAATTTGGAGACCATTATATCTGAATTTCAAACCATGAAAAACGATTTAAGTTTTTTATTGCGTGGCGAAGATTAAAAAAGGAGATGAGAATTGCTGAAGAAGAAAACAAACGAATTATAAAAGAAATAGAAACACGCCGAGTGCTTTATGATCAAATATTAAATAACGGAAAGGGTGAATGCGAATTGAACGACCAAGATGTGCTGAAAATTTCAAGAGAACAATTGTATAATGAAATATGGAAATTGTCAGTTTCAAAGGTTGCAAAAAAATATAATCTATCTTATGCGAAATTAAAGCAAGCTTGCATTGATGCTAATATTCCTACGCCCTCAAATTCTTATTGGACAAATCTTCAAATGGGTAACCCGGTAACAAAAATACCACTTCCATTGTCTGATATAAAAGATGTTATACTACAAAAATCAAAAAGTGTATCAACCAAGGTTCTAATTCCAATTGAAGAAACTTCTTTAAATCAAAATTTTAAAGAAGTTTTTATAAATTCATTATTATTTCTTAAATTTGAGGAAAAAAGTTCAGTATTAGATGCTTTAAGTTCATTAAGTATTAACAAGGAAGATAAATTGCATCCAAAGATAATACAACATGATAGAAAAATTAAATCTTGGAAACAAACTCATCCGTTGGATCCAAACGCTTCGCGCAAAAGAGATACATATTACAGACCGCCGGAAGGTGAACCTTTTCTTTACAGAGATGTTTCCGAACTGTCGCTTACAAGAGTATACAAAATTCTTAATGCACTATTCAAATGCATAGAATCTTTGGGCGGTAGCGTAAATGGGGATCTTACACTCACTATTCGCAATGAAATTGTTCGATATAAAATTACTGAAGCAGAAGAAAAGATTCCGCATGTATTAACAAAAGAAGAACAGAAAGCCATGGAACAATATGAAAGAGAGAGACTTACAAGAACTTATGCATTCAAGCCAAACATAAGAAAATGGGATTATGTTTTCAGCGGCAAGCTTAGATTTTCAGTTCTTGATAACAAGCATTACAGAGATGGTGAAAATACTCTCCTAGAGCAACGGCTCCCTGAAATATTGGTTGATTTATATGAAGAATCGGAAAGTGTTAAAATTCAACGCGAGGCTCGGGAAGCTGCTGCCAGAAAGGCTGAAGAAGAAAGAAAAGCCAAGGAAAGACGTCAGGAAATTTATAATGAAGAGGCCGAAAGGGTTGTCGCTCTCGAAAACGAAGCTGAAAATTATGCTTTGGCTTGTAAAATTCGTGCATACGTATCTGCGGTGGAAGCTCAAAAGAACTTCGATGAAAATATACAAGAATGGGTTGAATGGGCAAAACAAAAAGCTGATTGGTATGATCCGTTAATTG
>JAZOSI010000023.1:0-4316 GCA_045657065.1 Congzhengia sp.
ATAAAGCGCCGCACACTTGCCAATGAAGCATGTGATGCAGGCAGAATTTCTGTCAACGGAAATGTGGTAAAAGCCTCCTACGATGTTAAAGTAGGAGATGTTATCGAACTTCGCTTTGGTGAAAAAGCATCACAGTTTGAAGTTTTGAAAGTGGCAGAACATGTAACAAAAGACGGCGCGCAGGAACTTTACCGTGCGATTTCGCAGAAAGGAAATTGATATGGCATTTTTAGTGATTTTAGCGGCAATATACCTTGTTTATACAGCGTTTACAGTAAACCTTTTTGTAGGTATCGGAGCAGTTATTCTGTTATTGATCTATTTATATTTTAAATGGCTTCCCGGATTTTGTGTTGCAAATGCGAGAAGAGTATATCCCAACAATCCTGATAAAGCTTTAAAGCTTTTTGCCCGTGCTGAAAAATTCAGAATGAACATAGGACAGATGCGCATCTATGCATATTATCTGTTGCGCGAAGGAAAGGTAGAAAAGTCAGAAGAAATCTACAAAAAACTTCTTACAGCAGGCTTAAAACCCGAACTTCGCTTGGCGATTCGCGCAGATTACGCAGTTTTACTTTTAAAAACAGGCAGACACGACGAAGCCATATCAGAACTTGAAGATGTAACAGTACATTTATCAAACACAACAACCTACGGCACATTAGGCTATTTGTATTTATTGAAGGACAGCGTAAGAAAAGCAGTAAACTACAATGAAGAAGCCTATGATTACAATAGCGACGACCCTGTAATATTGGATAATATGACGCAGCTTTATATAAAACTGGGCGACTACAAAAAGGCCCAAAAATACGCCGATGAACTCATAGACAAAAAGCCCTACTTTGTAGAAGCTTACTACGATTCAGCCTATGTTTATATGAAACTTGGTGAAATTGAAAGAGCAAAAGAATTGTTGGAAGATGCAAAATGCTGCAAGATTACATTTATGTCAAATGTAAAAGAATCGGATTTAGAAGAATTTGAAGAAGCATTGTCAAAAAACAACACAGATTATGCTCACAAACTCGGTAAATTTTCAGGTAATGATGAATACGAAGAAGAAGATTTCAAAGATCTTCCCGAAGTAGAAGAAGAAAAGCCGGAGGAAGAATACGATTACGAAGACGATCCGTTTATTTAAGAGGTAAAAATGAACAAAAAAACCTACAAAACTCTTGAATTTAATAAGATTCTTGATATGTTGTCAGGTTACACCCAGAACGACAGTGTTAAGGAAAAAATCGCATCACTCACGCCAAGCGCGGATGTTGATGCGGTTTGTTCTATGCTGCGTGAAACCACGGAAGCACAGGGGATTTTAACCCGTCGCGGACCTGCTCCGGGATTCAAGATAACAGATGTTACACCGGCAATTTTAAGGTGTGAACGTGGTGGCGTTATGACTATGGGAGAGCTTGTGAAGTTGTCCCGTGGTTTAAATACCGCAAGAAGACTCAAATCCTACATTGAAGACGATAAATTAAGTGAAGAGACCAGTGTTTTTGGTATCGCATCAACTATTTCCGTCTTAAAAAATGTAGAAAACGAAATAAACGAAAAAATCATCGCAGAAGACGAAATGGCAGACTCTGCAAGCCCTGCACTTTTTGCTATAAGAAAAAGAATAAGAGCGCAGGCAGACAAAATCAGAAATACACTGAACGCTATGATTTCGGGAAGTGCATATTCTAAATTTTTACAAGAACCTATCATCACGATGCGTGGAGACAGATACGTAATTCCTGTTAAAGCTGAGCACAAAAGCGAAATCAAAGGTATAGTCCACGATGCGTCATCTTCAGGCTCTACTGTATTTATTGAGCCTGCAAGTGTTGTGGAATTGACTAACGAAACACAAACTTTAATAGCTCAGGAAAAAGAAGAAATAGAAAAGATTTTAGCAGAACTCTCTGCGTTTGTGTTAGAGTTCTCTCACGAAATCTTTGTAAATACAAAAGCGGTCTTGACTCTTGATTTTATATTCTGTAAGGCACGCCTTTCAATAGAAATGAAAGCCACAGAACCTAAAGTCAATACAAGCGGAATTATAAAAATCAAACAGGGCAGACACCCGTTACTTGACAAAAATAAAGTAGTACCCATAGACATTTCTTTAGGGGAAGAATATGATACATTGGTAATCACCGGCCCTAACACAGGCGGTAAAACTGTATCATTAAAAACTTTAGGGCTATTCATTTTGATGGCACAATCAGGACTTCATATACCCTGCAACGACGGAAGTGAAATAGCAGTTTTTGTGTCGGTTTATGCAGACATTGGTGATGAACAGAGTATCGAACAGAGTTTGTCTACATTCTCATCTCACATTGTAAACCTTGTAGATATTTTAAATAATGTGACACAGGATACATTGGTTTTAGCGGACGAGCTTGGCGCAGGTACTGACCCCACAGAGGGCGCGGCGCTGGCTATTTCTATCATTGAATATATCCGTTCATTTGGTGCTCGCGTTGCAGCTACAACTCATTACAGCGAGCTTAAAATGTACGCTCTTACCACAGATGGTGTAGAGAATGCATCCTGTGAGTTTGATGTAAAAACTCTTTCGCCTACCTATAAACTTATGATAGGTATTCCCGGCAAGAGTAACGCATTTGCAATATCAAAAAGACTTGGCATAAAAGATACAATTTTAGAAAATGCAAAATCACGCTTAAATAACGATAACATAAAATTAGAAGATGTTATAAAGAGCCTTGAAGACAGTCGCAAAAAAGCAGAACGGGATTTAAAGAAAGCAGAATCGGATTCCCGTGATGCCCGAATCTTCAAAAATAATATGAAAAGAGAAGCCGAAGATTTAGATAAGAAAAAAGCAAAGATTTTAGCAGATGCCCGTGCTGAAGCTATGGCAATAATTGAAAATGCCAAGAAACAGTCCCAGGAAGTTTTAAAAGAAATCCGCGAGATAAAAGCCTCTGAATCATACTCGGATCTGGTAAAAAAGACCGAAAAAATGAAACAGACACTAAAAAATGAAGCGGACAAATTAATCAGCGACGCCGAGAAAAACAAAATCACAAGAAAACCTTTAAAAAATGTAAAACTTGGCGAAACTGTCCATGTAGTATCATTGGGTACGGACGCTCAGGTGCTGTCGCTTCCTGATAAAAAGGGTGCTTTAACCGTTCAGGCAGGCATTATGAAAATTAAAACCAATCTAACGGATTTAACCCGTTCTGATAATCGTGAAGAAGTCAAGAAAAAAGAAAAAATGATAGCGGCAACATTCAAAGCCGACAAAAAAACTACCGCATCATTGGAAACCGATGTTCGCGGTATGACTTTGGATGAGGCTATTATGATAGTCGATAAATTCATTGACGACTCATACATTTCAGGACTTCACGAAGTAACAGTAATCCACGGTAAAGGCACAGGTATACTGCGTCAGGGAATAGGAGATTTCCTGCGAAAACATCCCACGGTAAAATCTTACCGTGCAGGCAGATACGGCGAAGGTGAAGCAGGGGTAACAGTAGTAACCTTAAAGGATAGATGATATGGAAATAAAGACAGGAAAATACAGACACTTCAAAGGAAATGAATACGAAGTCATAGGCATTGCCAAACATTCAGAGACTCTAGAAGAAATGGTCATCTACCGTGCACTTTACGGTGATGGTGGCTACTGGGTAAGACCAAGTCACATGTGGAATGAAGAAGTGACTAGAGATGGAAAAACTTTCCCGAGATTCGAGCTTATTGAGGAGGAATAGTATGACAAAACCAATAGTTGCAATAATGTACGATTTTGATAAAACTCTATCCACCAAAGATATGCAGGAATATGGTTTTATTCCTGGAATCGGTATGTCGGCAGAAACTTTTTGGGGAGAATGTAACAAACTTACAAGCGAAAACAAAATGGACCAGATTTTGTCCTATATGTATGTGATGCTGAAAGAAGCAAGAGGCAAAAAACTTTTGAACCGAGAAGAATTCAATAAACTCGGCAGTACAGTTGAACTTTGCCCGGGTGTTGAAAGCTGGTTTGAAAGAGTAAACGCTTACGGAGAAAGCATTGGAGTGCAAATTGAACACTATATAATTTCTTCAGGCGTAAAAGAAATCATCGAAGGCACACCCATAGCAAAATATTTCAAAGAGATCTACGCTGCAGAATTTTTATACGATGAAGACGGTGTTCCGATATGGCCTGCTATGGCGGTGAATTACACATCAAAAACACAGTTTCTTTTCAGAATAAACAAGGGTGTTTTAGATGTGACCGAGCATCGCGAGTTAAACACATACAGAGCAGAAAATGAACGCAGAATACCATT
>JAZOSI010000024.1:0-6090 GCA_045657065.1 Congzhengia sp.
AAATTAAAGTAAATGTAATTCAATCTTCACATTTGTATGGTATTATATAATAGTACAATGCTATAAGTGTGAGGTGACGTCTGTGGAACTTTTATCTCCTGCGGGAAATATTGAATCTTTGCGCGCGGCTGTCCTTTCAGGCGCTGACGCTGTATATGTGGGCGGAACACAGTTTTCTGCCAGAAGAAACGCAAAAAACTTCACAGAAGAAGAGCTTGCTGATGCCATCCGTCTGTGTCACTTACATGGGGTAAAGCTTTATGTTGCGGTAAATATTTTAATAAAAGAATCAGAATTAAAAGATGCAGTAATCTATACAAAATCCCTGATAGAATCAGGAGTTGACGGAATAATCATTCAGGATTTAGGTCTTATGAGTTTGGTTCGTAAGCAATCCGATGAAATAAAGATAAACGCTTCAACCCAGATTACTGCGGCGTCAACAGACGCTGTTGATTTCTGTAAAAGTTTAGGTGCTGACCGTGTGGTTTTAGCTCGTGAGCTTTCCTACACCGAAATAAAATCAATAAAAGAAAAAACGGATATAGAGCTTGAAACCTTTGTCCACGGAGCGCTTTGTATGAGCTGGTCGGGGCAATGTTTACTCTCGTCCGTCATCGGTGGCAGATCAGGCAACCGTGGGCTTTGTGCACAGCCCTGCAGGCTCACATATTCTTTGGAAAAAGACGGGGAAATAATCAAAAAAAATATACCATTACTTTCGCCAAAGGACATCTGCCTTGCGGAAAAGTTGGGAGATTTATCAGGCGGTGCCGACTCGCTAAAAATCGAGGGACGAATGAAATCCCCCGAATATACAGCATCGGTAACATCCCTTTATAAAAAGGCAATATCAGGGGATATAGATGTTTCCGACATCGAAAAAACCCTTTCGTTTTTCTCCCGTGGCGGAAGCAGTCTGGGGTATTTTGAGGGCAGAACTTTTGATAAAATGATGGACTACACACAGTCTGGTAAAATCACCGCTGACAAGAAAGATGCCAACGAACTAAAAAGTGAAGACCTTTCCCGAAAGAGAAAAATCTCATTTACACTTAATGCCACCACAGGTATGCCCATATCCCTTTGGGCTTGTTGTGATGGTTTTAGTGCAGAATGTACAGGCGATATTTTGGAGCCTGCAAGAAAAGTTTTTGACGAAGAAAGAATGGCAGAGCAGTTAGAAAAGCTGGGCGATACACCTTTTGAAAAAGATAAAATCACAATAAATCACATAGGAAATCCTTTCGTCCCTGTGTCTGTGATAAATTCGCTCAGGCGTGACGCCTGCAAAATCATAGAAGATAAAATCACGGCATCTTTTAAAAAGAAAGCCAAAGATATAAATCTTCCCCCACCCACAAGCGCTAAAAAAACCACATCACTTCTGGTAGAAGTAACCACAAAAGAGCAGTTGGACGCGGCGAAAGAACTGGGCATCACAGATATTTTGACAGGGTATGAGTTATCAAAAGAAATAAGCGCTGATTTCATAATGTGCCCTGCAGTAAAAAAAGAAAGTGATAAATGCGTAATTTCTGCACCTAAAATCATGGCACAGAACATCGGTCAATTATCGCAAAGACATGCCGAAATCTATGGCGGCGAGCGTCTTAATGTGACCAACTCTGCTACTGTAAGACTTCTTTGTAAAAAAGGCGTAAAGAGAGTTACACTCTCGCCTGAACTTAACTTAAAAGAAATAAAAGAAATCACAAAAAATACTGATTTACCCGTTGAGGTAATCGCATACGGCAGACTTCCTGTTATGGTTATGGAAAATTGCGTGATAAAGTCACAGGGATTGTGCTCATTACAGGGCAGAAAGTTTGCTCTCATCGACAGAATGGACGAGCGTTTCCCCATAATCTGTGAAAACTGCAAAAACATTTTACTCAACAGCGTGCCTCTCTATATGGCAGATAAGATGGGGGATTTACTTTCTCTCTCTGTTGATGTGCTTCGTCTTAAATTTACAACGGAAACGAAAGATGAAACAAAAAAAGTAATAAAAGCATATAAAGACGCCATCTCGGGAAAAATACCCAATGCAGTATTTGACCGCATAACGCGCGGACATTTTTACCGCGGCGTTGAATAGATTACACCATTTTTGGCAAAATAAAGGAGAAACTACTATGAAAATCATTCTGGCATCAGCATCCCCAAGAAGAAAAGAGCTATTGTCACTTTTGAATATTCCTTTTGAAATCAAAGTTTCTTCCGCAGACGAAACTATCGATTCTAATTTACCTGCATATTTTATAGCGGAGTCCCTTTCCTTGAAAAAAGCTACCGCCGTAGCAAAAGAACTGGATGCTCTCGCTATCGTAATTGCGGCTGATACCATAGTGGTAAAGGACGATATAATCTTAACAAAACCAAAAGATGATAAAGACGCCTACAATATGTTAAAAACCCTCTCAGGCAATTGGCACAGTGTAATTACAGGCGTTACTGTAATGAATTCAGCTAACGGCGAAAGCAAAAGCTTTTATGTGGAAACAAAGGTTCACTTCATCGAAATGACAGATGATGAAATATATGCATATATTAAAACCGGCGAATGTAGTGACAAAGCAGGTGCTTACGGTATTCAGGGAATTGGCGGTGCATTCATAGATAAAATAGAGGGCGACTACTTTAACGTGGTAGGGCTTCCCCTTTGCCGTCTTCGTCAGGTGCTAAAGAAAGATTTTTCTGTTCTTTAACGGCCTCGCGCTTTACATATTTTTTTCGGAGGGAATATATGAGAAAGCGCATTATTATAGATTTAGGTACAGCAAATACAAAATTTTCAGATAAATCATCAGGGGCGACCTTTTCCGCGCCCTCTGTTGTAGCAATAGATAACAAAACCAAAAAAATCATAGCCGCAGGGGTTGACGCCAAAGAAATGTCAGGGCGTGCGCCGTTAGATGTGTCTGTGATTTTTCCCATAAAGGCAGGCGCTGTTTCTGATTTTGATGTGGCGTGTGCGATGATGAGAGTGTTTTTAAGTGATTTCTTACCCAAAAGCACTTTTCGTATAGGTGCAGAACTTTTAGTTTCCCGTCATCTTACTGATATGGAAATCCGTATATTAAAAGAAGCGGCAGAACACTCGGGAGTAAAAGTAATTGACATAATAAACTCCTCTTTGACAGAGGCAACTCCCACGGGACAGATGATTTTGGATATCGGCGCAGGAAAAACAGAGTGCACCGTCCTTTCTTTTGGCGGTATTGTGAGTTCTTCCTGTGTATTTTTCGGCGGAGATGAAATGGACAAGAATATCTGCGACTATCTGAAGTCTGCCTACGGTATCACAGTTGGGAAAAATACCGCCGAGCAGATAAAGTTAAATGTAGCATCTGCCCATCCTACATGCGACACCAAAACTTACACATTTATGGGCAGGACTTGTGATACGGGGCTTCCCGTTGAAACAACCGTCACCAGTGACGAAATCAGGTGCGCTATTGCGCCCACGCTTTTAAAAATTTTAAATGTTATAGAAACCGTGCTTGAAAACACACCACCCGAGCTTTCCCGTGATTTAAAAGAAAACGGCATTATTCTTTCGGGAGGAGGGGCAAATCTTCCCGGGTTGTCCTTATTTCTCGAAGAAAATATCGGGCTCGTTTCGGTGGTAGCAGGTGCATGAAAAAACAAATTATAATAAGCGGTCTTATTTTGCTTGTTTCTTTTTCGTTTTTCTTTGTAAATTATTTTAACCCCATAAATTTAGAACACGTAAAGAGTGCACTTTTTACTTTAGTGGACTTTACCCGCACAAAAGAATTACAAAAAGAAAACGAAGCATTAAAAGAAAAACTGGTGAATTTACAAACAAACAAAGCAAAAACAGAGCTTTTGGAAAAAGAAAACAAGGATTTAAAAAAACTCCTTAACATAAAAACATCAAAAAATACCAAAGAAACCTACGCCAAAGTTATCGGTACTGATTTTTCACAAGGGTACTATGTTACCATCGACAAGGGAAGTCTCGACGGCATAAAAGTTGGCGATATCGCCGTTTTCGGCGAGAGCTTAGTAGGGCGTGTGGAAGAAGTTTTTGATGAACTTTCTAAAATCAAACCTATATCTGCACCTGACATTTCTGTGGGGAGTATGATTTCAAGGAATGAAGCCTTAGGCTATACCGAGGGAAGTAGAGAGAAGTTTTCTCACAATAAAGTAGCTCTCTACCTTTTCGGTGGAAACGATTTTGCCGCAGTTGGTGACAGAATCGTAACATCAGGTTTAGGTACTGCCTACCCCGAAGGTTTATTGATAGGAACAGTGACAGACTCAACAGACAGAAAAACACGCCGCGCCGAAGTGACACTTGCCGTTGACCTGTTTTCACTCCGTCATGTTGCTATACTCACGGAGGTAAAATAATGAAAAAAATTATTTTTACCGTTCTGTGTGTTATTGCAGGCGTTGTGTTGTGTATGTTTGACAGCGTTTGTCGCGGACTTTTTCTTTCACTTTCACTTGTTGTGTGCCTTTCGCTTTTCGGTGGATTTCCTTGGGTGACAGTATGTACCATCTTTGGAATACTTTTAGATTTTTTAAATTATTCTCTTCCCTTTTATGCTTTTATTTATCTGTACATATCCGTAGGATGTGTGTGGATTAAAGGGTTTTTATTTAAAGAGAACTTTCTGGTGTATTTCGCTTTCTGGCTTGTATCAGTGGTTTTTACCTGCCTTGTATCAGGTATTTTTTCACTTTTTGGTTCTGTGTTATGCGCCCTTTCGTTTTTTGTGTTTTATTGGATTTTAAAGGGAGTAAACTTTGAAAAAAATAACAAGATTTAATATATTTTCTATAACTTTATATATTGTTTTCGGGGTGTTTTTGGTGCGCCTTTTTGGGTTTTATGCATTTGACCACAAAAGTGCCTTGATAACCCGTGACACACGGCTCGCCCTTTCTGAAAGAGAGCCTGCCCAAAGGGGCGAAATCCGCGACAGAAACGGTATAACCATAGCAGGCAGTAAGACAGGCTATATGGTAAGGGTAAAAAAAGGCAGTGATGATGCCGTCAGCCTTACCGTCAAAAACCTTGCAAAAGTGACAGACGCCACAGAAGAAGAAATTCTTGCCAATATGGAAAAAGAGAACTTTTCTTACTATAACCCTTACATTTTTGATGAAAGTGCAGACGCCCGACTGATTACAAAAATCAAAGAAACTCCTGACCTTTTCCCAAGTGTTGAAATCAAGGAGGTTTCTGTGCGTGAGTACTTCTACCCTGATTTGTGTGCACACCTTTTAGGACGGTGCGGCAAAGTCACAGAAGATGACCTTGCGCGTGGCTACAATTTAACCGATTTGATAGGAAAACAAGGGGCAGAAAAGGCTTTTGAAGAGTACCTTCGGGGAACAGACGGGAAAACTGCCGTGGTTAAATCTACCTCACGGGGTGATGTGACTTTTACAGAAGATATTCCCCAGAGAGCTGGAAAAAATGTGTATCTTACCATTGATATAAATCTGCAAGAGAGTGCAGAAAATGCACTAAAAGATGTAATTTCAAAAACTTACGGCGCCACATCGGGAGCCGTTGTGATTACAGATGTAAATTCAGGGGAAATCCTTGCTCTGGCATCATACCCCTCGTACAGTATAGAAAATTTCAGCAAAAACTACGAGCGTCTCATAACCGACAAAGACAAACCTCTTTTTAACCGTGCTACTGCAGGACTTTATGAGCCGGGGTCAACCTACAAGCCCATCACTGCAATAGCATCAATGGAAGCAGGCACGCTCAGACGCTCTGAAATCATAAATACAAAAGGAAAATACGAATACTACGACCGCGCCTTTCGTTGTAACATTTACAGAGAAACGGGTAAAACACACGGTCGTATAAATGTGGCACAGGCTTTAGGAGTTTCGTGTAATTATTTTTTCTATGAGTTAGGACACAGAACGGGAATTGATAAAATTGCCGAAACGGCGCACCTTTTCGGGCTTGACTCTGCTACAGGCATTGAGCTTTCACAAGAGGAAGCCGTTGGGAAAATTGCCCACCCCAAAAACCGCTCCTCCCATTGGTACGCAGGGGACACTCTGCAGGCCGCTATCGGTCAGAGC
>JAZOSI010000025.1:0-14641 GCA_045657065.1 Congzhengia sp.
GAAACTCCCCGCATACGATGTGCCCGAAGGATACGACTCATATACATATTTAAAGAAACTCTGTGAAGAGGGCTTAATTCGTCGTTACGGTGAAAATGACGAAGCCAGAGAACGACTCAATTTCGAACTTGATGTAATCAAAAACATGGGTTATGTTGATTACTTCCTGATAGTTTGGGACTTTATAAAATACGCCAAGGACAACGGAATTCCTGTTGGCCCGGGCAGAGGTTCTGCTGCAGGAAGTATCGTAAGTTATTGTTTAGAAATAACAAATATTGACCCCATAAGATTCGGGCTTATTTTCGAGCGTTTCTTAAATCCCGAGCGTGTATCTATGCCCGATATCGACGTTGACTTTTGCAATGAAGACCGTCAGCGTGTAATAGATTATGTTGTTGAAAAGTACGGCAGAGAACGAGTTTGCCAGATTATCACTTTCAATAAAATGAAAGCCAAAAACGCTATCCGTGACGTTGGCAGAGTTCTGGATGTTTCTTATCAGGACACTGATACAATCGCAAAAATGATTCCCTTTGACCTTAAAATGACCATAGAAAAGGCGCTGCATTTAAACCCTGATTTAAAAGCAAAGTACGATACTGACGCGATAGCAAAAGAACTTATCGATGACGCCATAAAACTTGAGGGCCTCATCCGAAACGCAGGTACACACGCTGCAGGCGTAGTTATAGCAAAAGAGCCTGTAACCAATTATTTACCCTTACAGAAAAACGACGATGTGGTAATCACCCAGTTCCCCAAGGACACAGTAGAAGAGTTGGGACTACTTAAGATGGACTTTTTGGGACTTAGAAATCTTGGCATTATCAAAGATGCGATAAAGCTTATAAAAGACTCCACAGGTGAAGTAATAAATATAGATGAAATTAGTCTTTCAGAACCCGGCGTATATCAGATGATTGGCCGAGGTGAAACTGAAGGTGTATTCCAGCTTGAAAGTGCAGGAATGAAGCAGTTTATGAAAGAACTGAAGCCTGAAAGTATAGAAGATATTATTGCAGGTATTTCTCTTTACCGCCCAGGCCCTATGGACCAGATTCCCAGATATGTAAAGAATAAAGAAAACCCCGATAAAGTTAAATATAAACACGAGTTATTAGAGCCTATTTTAGATGTGACATACGGTTGTATGGTATATCAGGAACAGGTTATGGAAATCGTGCGAAAAATGGGAGGCTACTCATTGGGAAGAGCTGACCTTGTGCGCCGTGCAATGAGTAAGAAAAAAGAAGATGTAATGATAGCTGAACGCAAAAACTTCATTCACGGCATTACAGATGATAATGGAAATATACTTGTTGACGGTGCTATAAGACGAGGTGTGTCGGAAAGCGTTGCTAATGAAATCTTTGACGAAATGATGGATTTTGCACAGTATGCTTTCAATAAATCTCACGCGGCGGCTTATGCTTTTGTAACTTATCAGACGGCATACCTAAAGCATTTCTACCCTGCGCAGTATATGGCGGCACTCTTGTCATCGGTTCTTGACAGTCCCGAAAAAGTTGCCAAATATTCACAGGAAACCACCCGTCAGGGAATTAAGATCTTGCCCCCTGACATAAACGAAAGTGTGGCAGGCTTTGCCGTAAAAGGTAAAGATATCCGTTTCGGTCTTGCCGTTATCAAGAATGTAGGCGTAGGCTGTGTGGATGGAATTGTAAAAGAACGAGAAGAAAATGGTAGCTTCAAAAACTATAAAGATTTCGCAAAGCGTTCAATAAAACTGGGCGTAACCAAGCGAGTTCACGAATATTTAATCAAAGCAGGTGCTTTTGACTCATTGGGCGAAAGCAGATCAAGGCTTTTGGCAGAGTTTGAGGGTATTTTAGACTCCTATGCAGACGATTTGAAGAGAAATCTCGAGGGTCAGATAAACCTCTTTGGCGAGGAAGAAGATTTCTTCGTAGGTAAAAACGAAAAATATATCCCCCAACTTTCTCAAAAAGAACTCTTAAAGTTTGAAAAAGAAAGTATCGGTTATTATATTTCGGGTCATCCTTTGAGCGAATACACAGAAGAAATCAGAGAAATTTCCACTGTATCTTTTGCAGATTTTCTTGACAGCGGCGATGAGGAAATGGGAGTAAATACATTTACTGACGGTATGAATGTTCAGGTTTGTGTGCTTGTTTCGGGCATTAAGACCAAGATAACCAGAAACAATAAAATGATGGCATTCATTACTGCAGAAGACTTGACCGGTCAGGCGGAAATCATAATTTTCCCCACGGTATTTGACAGATGCAGAAAGTATTTAGAAGAAGACGCGGCGTTAATCGTCACGGGAAAATTAAGTCTTAAAGAAGACGAAGAGCCGAAAATCCTCTGTGATATGGTAGAACCCCTTACCCACGGTGCAAAACCAAGTGCACCGAAACAACAGGTGGTAAAACCTGCTGCGAATACAAAAAAACTCTACCTTAAATTCTCAACAGGTAAAGAATATCTGCTTGAAAGAGTGGCATCAGTGTTATCTGCCAACGCAGGAAAAACACCCGTACTCATCTATAAAGAAGAGAAAAAACAAACATCTATGGCACCTCCGCATTTGTGGGCGGATGCAACAGAAAGTTTACTTTCTGAATTAAAAGACATTTTGGGCGAACAAAATGTGGTATTGAAATAACAGGAGAAAACAGGCAAAATGAATCAGAAATTAAAAGGCAACATAATTCTTTTTATCACGGCAATCATCTGGGGTATATCATTCGTTTCCCAGAGTGTAGGTATGGACTACATCGGTCCCAATACATTCATGGGTATCCGCACTTTGATGGGTGGCATGATTTTACTTCCCGTGATAGCAATAATTGATAAGAATAAGAAAAAGCAAGGCACATATCAGAAGACTGATATGAAGAAACTCATTAAATACGGTAGTATCTGCGGTGTATTCTTGTGTGTGGCACAGACTTTGCAGACATATGGACTCCAGACCACCACAACTGCAAAAAGCGGATTTTTGACAGCGCTTTACATAATTTTTGTGGCGATTATCGGACTTTTTGTGGGTAAGAAATTAAACATTAAGATGGTTGCAGGCATATTTACTGCAATAGTCGGTATGTACTTTCTATGTCTGTACGGCGAGCGTGCTGATTTTAACATAGGCGATGTCTTAACTATTATCTGTGCTGTCTTTTTTGCGTGTCAGATACTTTGTATTGATAAATTCGTATCAGGAATTGATGGACTCAAGCTTTCCTGTACACAGTTTTTAGTGGCAGGTACCATAAACACGTTACTTATGTTTATACTGGAAACTCCTGATGTTTCAGCGATTATGAGTTGTGCTACTGCGCTCCTTTATTCATGTATTATGTCCTGTGGCGTGGCGTACACTTTGCAGGTTGTGGGACAGCGTTATGCCGAACCTACCACCGCATCAATTATTATGTCATTGGAATCCGTGTTTGCAGCGATTGCAGGATGGATTTTACTCAATGAGGCAATGAGCGTAACCCAGGTTGTCGGTTGCTTGCTGATGTTCTTAGCGATTGTACTTGTACAGTTGCCGGACAGAAAATAAAAAAGAGAGACTCGTAAGAGTCTCTTTTTTTCGGCCTAATTTAAGGCTTAGGGAAAACGGATGCAGAATAAACAAGCAGAACCCGTAGGGGTGAACCCCGAAGGCGTACGATGGTACGCCGAGAGGTTCTGCTTGTTTAAGTTCACAACATATATAAAAAAGACACTCAGAGAATTCTGAGTGTCTTCATTTACACCTCATCCACCACTTGTGGTGGTCCCCCTTCCCCTCAAGGGGAAGGCATATTTTGTTGTGAACGCTTATGCGCCGTTTTCACAAGCCTATTAGGGATTTAATCTATTCGGTCCACGGAATATAAACATAGCGTCTTTGATGTGTAAACCAAGTAAGAGCATTGTCATTCTGTCTACACCAATACCGAAACCGCCGTGGGGAGGACAGCCGTATTTGAAAAATTCCAGATAGAATTTTACATCTTCTGCAAGTCCTTTCTCTTCTGCCTGTTTCTTCAATAAATCGTATCTGTGTTCACGCTGTGCACCTGTTGTGATTTCTACACCGCGCCAGATAAGGTCATAACCTAAAGGCATACCTTTTTCATCTCTCATATGGTAGAACGCTCTTTTTTCCGCGTCGAAATCTGTTACGAATAAGAATTCGTGGTCGTAGTGTTTCTTAACCCATTCAAAGCTTAATTTTTCTGCTTCTGTTGTAAGGTCGCCTTTTTCTGAATCGGGTACTGTGTATCCGAAATCTTCTTCTAATCCCTTGTAGAGTTCAGCGAGTGTAACTGTGGGGAAAGGAAGCTTGGGAACAACAACAGGAATGCCAAACATTTCTTCGATTTCTTTTCCGTATTTTTCTGATACTTTGGTAAGTGCGTATGTGAGAAGTTCTGCTTCTAACTGCATTACATCACGGTAATCGTTTATATAGCTGAATTCAAGGTCGAAGCCTGTGAATTCTGTTGTGTGCTTGCTTGTGTAGGATTTTTCCGCACGGAAAACAGGACCTACTTCAAATATTTTTTCAAATCCGCTTGCCATAGCCATCTGCTTGTAGAACTGGGGACTCTGTGCAAGGTACGCGAATCTGTCAAAATACTTAACTTCAAAAACGTCAGAACCGCTTTCTGATGCTGTGCCGATGAGCTTGGGTGAGTGAATTTCGATGAAGTCTTTTTCGATTAAGAATTCACGCATAGCACCAACAAATGCTGTCTGCACTTTGAACATAAGCTGGTTTTCGTCTGTACGAAGATCAATCCAGCGATAGTCGATTCTCTGGTCGATAGATGAACGCTCAACCGCCTGCTTTTTCTTTGTAGCAGGGATTTCTTTTCTTGTTATGGGGAGAGCGTCTGCAATGCTTTCTACGATCAATTCATCAGGAAGAATTTCAATTCCGCCCATTTTTACATATTCGTTTTCGATAACTTTACCAATAACAGTAATAACAGAATCGCCTGTTAAAGTTTCCAAAGCGCCTTCCATTTCGGGATGTGCTTCTTTTTCTACTGTTACCTGAATTTTGCCCGTAATGTCCTTTAATATAATAAATGCCATAGCCTTGCTGTTACGGAAATTTTCAACAAAGCCCTGAACTTTTACGGTTTCGCCGATGTTGTTTTTTATGTCTCTTACATAAGTTCTTGTCATTTTTCATCCTCCGTAATATTTTACAATACTTTTATTATTATACCACTAATTCTGAGAATTTGTCAATAAAAAAGGACATCTCTTGTCGGATGTCCCTTTTATCTTATTTTATTACTAAACTTGTATCTCTCATTATAGGTTCGTTAAACACGAGATGAACATATTCGTCTCTTTTTTCACCTTCTATCAAGAACTGCACCGAGCTTACTGTTCCAAGTTCTGTCAGGGAGTTTACAACTGAATATACTGTGAAGAGTTCACCTGATGATCCGCCCTGATGTTTGGTTACAAATTCTTTTGAAAGGTTAACAAAACAAACATTGTTTTTTGTTTCAACTGATAACACTTTTGTCTCTTGCGGTATGGTAGCAATGTGGCTTTCAGATTTAGGTCCCTTTATCAGTTCTTCCACTACGATTTTTTCCACAGAGCCTGCCGCAGGGATTTCAACTTCGCGCTTTTCTGCAACTAATCCCTCCGCCATTTCATCGGTAAAATAAAGTGTCAAAGTTGCCTTGGTTGAGTCTTTTTGCCCGTTGGCATTTACGATATCACTTTCCATTATGATACCTATCGCCTTGCCGTCAACACCTGTTGCCGCTTCGCCTTCTACCAATATGCTCACGCCCGAAACAAAGTCTAAAGAGCACAAGGTTTTTGCTACTGCCGCAGGAACAAGTGCATTTTTCAAATCGTCTTTTCCGTAAAATTCTTTTGTAAAGTCAACTATTGCTATTTCATCTTTGACTGTGGCAGATATAAGCTCTGTCCCGTCTGAAAGGGGACTTGTTTTTCCCGCGGGCGGGGTAAGTAACTGCTCTATCAGATATTTTATCTGTGTTCGTTTTGATGCATCAGGAAGACTTACTACTGCTTCGATTAACTCTGTGCCGTTGCCTTCAATATAATACACGGAAGCGGTGTTTTCCAGAGAAACATCCCGACCTCCAAACGAGCATCCTGTCATGATGAAAATAGCCGAAATGAGTATTAAAGAAATTATAGTGTATCTTTTCATTGTAATACCTTCTTTCGATCAAATTGCCTGGTAGGCTATTTTAATTATATCATCAATATATTAAGAAACCATAACAATAGTATTAAATTTAATGAATTATTCTTTTTTTGAGGTAGCCTTCTTTTATTCCTTTGTCTGAAATTGCGATTGTGTCAGTTCCGAAAAACTCGCCTATTGCCGAGTAAATCGCAAGTCCGGGAATGATTGTGTACTTTCTTTTTGGCGAAATGCGCTCAAAAATTTCCATTATATCGGGAATTTTTATAAAAGCATCAAGCATATCGTCAACGGTTTTTCTGTTGAGGTTGCTGTCTGGGAAAAACATAGAGCAAAGCTTATTTGCAATCCTCACACCGCCGCCAACAAGACACAAATCATTTGCGCAGACGGGCTCCATATTTTCCGAGAGAATTCTTTTTATTTCATTTTTTATATTTTCTGCTTCTTCTTCCGTGGGAATGTCACCTGATACGAAATTTTTATAAGCTTTTAATGAGCCCCAGGGCACGGAGCAGATAGACTCTATTTTTCCGTTTTTAAACACTATCACTTCACTGCTTCCGCCGCCTACATCTGCCATTATCCCTGATGTTACGCCAAAGTCATCATACGCTCCCAGAAAACTCAATGTTCCCTCGTCATCACCCGACAAAATCTCCATTTTTATTCCTGTTTTTTCAAAGATTTTCTCTACTGCTTCACGAGAATTTTCGGCATTTCTTATGGCTGCAGTAGTAAAAGCAAAATATTCTGCATTATATTTTTCTGCAGTTTCTCTGTGAGTTACCAGTGCATTACAACACACATCTATTCCCTCATCGGTTATTTTGTTTTCAATAATGTGCGCAGCAAGATTGGCAAAAATCGCCTCTGTAAAGATTTCCTTTATTGCGCCATTATGAATTTCGTATATAGACATTCTTATTGTATTTGAGCCTGTATCTACAACTGCGTAATTCATATTTCCTCCTACATCATATAAATCAGTATGCTCAGGAAATGCACTAAACTTCCCAGCACAACAAATATATGAAATACTGAGTGAATGTATTTTAACTTGTGACCGAATCCGTAAAATACCGCACCTATTGTATAAAGTATTCCGCCTGCTAAAATCATGCTCATACCTTCAGAACCAACAGCTGTCCAGGCGGGTTTTGCCGCAACAATGATACACCATCCCATACCCAGATAGCATATCATTGAAAATATTTTATACTTTTCCAGATCTATTGCATTAAGCGTAATACCCAAAGCTGCAAGCCCCCAGATTATTCCGAAGATTGTCCATCCCAGAGTGGGATACATCTCTCTTATGGGACTTAAACAGATAGGTGTATATGTACCGGCAATAAGTAAAAAGATTGAACAGTGGTCGATTACCTGAAAAACTTTTTTTGCAGTCAGATGAGGATGAAGACCGTGATAAATGCTCGACATTGTATATAAAACAATCATTGTAGCACCGTAGATTGCTCCGCCTACAACGCCGTATACATTGCCGCGAACCGCAGCAAAAACCACGCATAAAACCAGTGCCACAACACCGATTCCGCCGCCTACAATATGTGATGTCATATTAAAAACTTCTTCGCCTTTTGTGTATTTGGGAAGAATTCTGTCTCGTAATTTTGTTCGTTTCATGGGTCTCTCCTTTAATGATATTTTCTCATTTTAAATTATAAATCCGGAAAAGCCCATTGTCAAGGGCGTTTGGTGCGTGTTTACAATTCGTTTTAATTGCAGAAAAAATGGTAATTTTTTATTGACAACATAAATTCACTTATAGTATAATATTTAGGTGCAAAAGTGGCAAGCTGGTGTGGCTCAGTCGGTAGAGCAATTGATTCGTAATCAATAGATCGTCGGTTCAAGTCCGATCACCAGCTCCAAGCTATAAGCTATTTTATTTTTTGGAAAGTGGTGACAAAACATGTTTAAAAATCAGTATTTAAACGATGTAATGGAAACAGTCAAAAAAAGAAGCGCAGGCGAACCTGAATTCTTACAGGCTGTAGAAGAAGTTTTAGAATCAATCGAACCCGTTGTTGAGGCTCGTCCCGAACTTCAGGCAAAAGGTATCATTGAAAGTGTAGTAGAACCCGAAAGAGCTATTATGTTCAGAGTTCCCTGGGTTGATGACAACGGTACAGTTCAGGTAAACAGAGGTTTCCGTGTACAGTTCAACAGTGCAATCGGACCTTATAAGGGCGGTCTTCGTTTCCATCCTTCAGTATACCTCGGTATCATCAAATTCTTAGGTTTTGAACAGATCTTCAAAAACGCTTTAACAGGTCTTCCTATCGGCGGCGGTAAAGGTGGTTCAGACTTTGACCCCAGAGGCAAGAGCGACGGCGAAATCATGAGATTCTGTCAGTCATTTATGACAGAACTTTCACGTCACATTGGTTCACACGTTGACGTTCCCGCAGGTGACATCGGCGTAGGTGCAAGAGAAATCGGCTACCTCTTCGGTCAGTATAAGAGAATCTGCAACAACTTCGAAAACGCAGTATTAACAGGTAAAGGTCTTTCATACGGTGGTAGCTTAATCCGTCCTGAAGCAACAGGTTACGGTGCTGTTTATTTCTGTGACGAAGTTTTAGGCAGATACGGTGAAACAGTTAAAGGTAAGACATTTGCAGTTTCAGGCTTCGGTAACGTTGCTTGGGGCGCAGTATTAAAGATCAACCAGTTAGGCGGTAAAGTTCTTACAATTTCAGGTCCTGACGGTTATGTTTACGACGAAGAAGGCATCACAGAAGAAAAAGCTGCATATATGCTCACAATGCGTTCTTCAGGTCGTGATAAGGTTCAGGATTACGCTGATAAATTCGGTGCTAAATTCTTCCCCGGCGAAAAACCCTGGGGTGTTAAAGTTGACGTTGTTATGCCCTGTGCTACACAGAACGAAGTTCAGCTCGAAGATGCTAAGAAAATCGTTGCAAACGGCGTAAAATATTACATAGAAGTTGCTAATATGCCCACAACAGCTGAAGCAATCGAATACTTCAAACAGAACAATGTTGTAGTTGCTCCTTCAAAAGCAGTTAATGCTGGTGGCGTTGCAGTTTCAGCTCTTGAAATGAGCCAGAACTCAATGAGACTTTCATGGTCTGCTGAAGAAGTTGACGAAAAACTCCACGGCATCATGAAGACAATCTACAAAAATGTTAGCGAAGCTGCTAAAGAATACGGCATGGAAGATAACCTCATTGCAGGTGCTAACATTGCAGGTTTCTTGAGAGTAGCAGAGGCTATGCTCGCTCAGGGTATTGTATAATACCCGATGTGTGAAAACGGCGTATAAACGTTCACAACAAAACGCTTAAAAAAATAACACCCCGCGGGGTGTTATTTTTTTATTTAAATGTTATAACCTGCGTCAAATGCTTTTAAGTTAACATCCAAAAACTTTTCAGGCACAGTTGTTTTAATTGTTTCTACCCATTTTTCGTAAGGGATGTCGGTTGATTTTGCCATTACGCCGATGAGTACAACATTTACCGCTTTGATGTTGCCGGCATCTTTTGCTAATGAAAGTGCATCAATTACTTTTAAATCTGCAGATTTTGCGATTTTTTCTGCAATATTTTCAGGGTATTCTGCAGCACCTGTGATTACGGGCATAGGGTCAATCTGCTGTCCGTTTACAATGATTTTTCCGCCTTTTTTAAGGAAAGGAAGAGCGCGGTAAGCTTCTAATAATTCAAAAGCCAAGATAATGTCTGCTTCACCCTTATCAATAATGGGGGAGTAAACTTTATCACCGTATTTTACATAAGTTACAACGCTGCCGCCACGCTGGCTCATACCGTGAACCTCGCTGACTTTCACATCGTAGCCCTCGTTTATAACTGTGTTTCCTAAAATTCTGCTGGCAAGAAGGGTACCCTGACCGCCAACGCCAACTATCATAATGTTTTTAGTCATGACATTTCCTCCTTACTCTTCTTTTTTGATTGCACCAAAGGGGCAAACATTTATGCAAAGTCCGCAACCGTTACACTGCGTTGCATCGATTACGACCTTGTTGTCTTTTACTGTGATTGCAGGGCAACCTAATTTCATACACATCTTGCAGTTTTTGCAAGCGTCTGTGATTTTGCAGTGACCTGTGTATTTTACACCTTTTAGGAGCGCGCAGGGACGCTGTGCAATGATAACAGAAGGTTCATCTCTTTCTGTTTCTTCTTTTACAACGCGTTCAAACTCTTTTACATCAAAGGGGTCAGCAACCACAACGTGTTCAATGCCAACGGCTTTTGCCAAAGCTATTAAATCCACCTGCTTTGTTGCTTCGCCGCGGATTGTTTTGCCTGTGGTGGGGTTTTCCTGATGGCCTGTCATACCTGTGATAGAGTTATCAAGGATGATTACCGTGTTGTTGCCTTTATTGTAAACGATGTCGATAAGACCTGTGATGCCTGAATGCATAAAGGTTGAGTCGCCGATAACAGAAACTAACTTCTTGTTGAATTCAGTACCTCTGGCTTTTGCCATACCGTGAGCGGCAGATACTGATGCGCCCATGCAGATTGTTGTGTCAACTGACTGCAAGGGTGCTACTGCGCCCAATGTGTAGCAACCGATGTCGCCTGATACTACGAGGCCGAGCTTTTTAAGCACATAGAATGTACCTCTGTGGGGACAACCTGCACACATAACGGGCGGACGAACGGGGATTGTTTCTGTGAGTTCTGCGCTTTCGGGAGCGTTTTCACCTAAAACTGCTTTTTTGATCATAGCAGGTGTGTATTCGCCCAAAAGTGTGAAAGCGTCTTTTCCTATAACCTTGATACCCAAAGATTTGATATGGTTTTCAATCACGGGGTCAAGCTCTTCTATAACATAGAGTTTTTTATGTTTTTTTGCAAAGTCGATAATTTTCTTTTCAGGTAAGGGATAAACCATACCGAGCTTTAAGTAGTCAACTGAGTCGCCCAAAGCTTCTTTTGCATACATATATGCAATACCTGATGTGATAACGCCGATTTTTTTCTTGTTGAGTTCTACTGTATTTAATTCTGTGGTTTCTGCAAATTCTTTTAATGCAGCAATTCTATCTTCCACTACAACATGACGGCGGATTGCGTTTGCAGGCATCATAACGAACTTGCCGATGTTCTTCTCATAGGGTTTTAAATCGGCGTTTTCTCGGTCGCAAATCTCTACCATACTCTGTGAGTGTGAAACTCTGGTAGAAAGGCGAATAAATACGGGAGTGTCGAATTTCTCGGACAGGTCAAAAGCCATCTTTGTAAATTCTTTACACTCTGATGAGTCTGCAGGTTCTAACATCATAATTTTTGACGCTTCTGCATAGTGGCGTGAATCCTGTTCGTTCTGGGAAGAGTGCATACCGGGGTCGTCTGCAACGCAGAACACAAGACCGCCGTTTACACCTGTATAGCTCACTGTAAACACAGGGTCAGCCATAACATTAAGACCTACGTGCTTCATACAGCTCATAGCTCTTGCCCCTGCGATTGATGCACCGATTGCAACTTCGCCTGCAACTTTTTCATTTGGGGACCATTCTGCGTATATTTCGTCGTATTTTACAATTTCTTCAGTAATTTCGGTGCTGGGTGTACCGGGGTAAGATGCTACCACGCCTACACCTGCTTCATAAGCACCGCGTGCTACTGCAGCATTGCCAAGCATTAGTTTTTTCATCGTAATTACCTACCTATATATTATTTAATTTCGTTCTGTTGAGCAACAACGCTTTCACCACAGTAAATTTCGCGGAGTTTGGGTTTTTCGATTTTACCTGTGGGATTTCTGGGAACATCTGCAAATATCACCTTGTGGGGACGCTTGTATCTGGGCATATCAAGGCAGAAATCAGAAACATCTTCTTCTGTTAAGGTCATACCTTCTTTTACCTGAATGATAGCCGCAGCAATTTCGCCAAGTCGTGCATCGGGAAGACCGATAACCGCAACATCTGATATTGCATCGTTCTTTCTTAAGAAGTCTTCTATCTGAACGGGATACAAGTTTTCACCACCTGAAATGATGACATCTTTCTTTCTGTCAACAAGATAAATGAAACCGTCTTCATCTTCCTGTGCCATATCGCCCGTAAAGAGCCAACCGTCTGCCAAAACTTCGTTTGTAGCCTTTTCGTCTTTGTAGTAGCAGGTCATAACGCCGGGGCCTTTTACTGCAAGCTCGCCGACTTCGCCTTTTGATACTTCCTGTCTTCTTTCGTCGACGATTTTTGTTTCCCAGCCGAAGCCTGCTTTACCGATGGCGCCTACCTTGTGTTCGTTTTCAACGCCAAGATGTACACAACCTGGTCCGATGGATTCAGAGAGACCATAGTTTGTATCGTATGAGTGATTGGGGAAGAGTTTCTTCCAACGCTTGATAAGACTGGGTGGTACAGGCTGAGCGCCAATGTGCATAAGACGCCATTTTGATAAATCGTAGTCTGATAAATCTATTTCGCCGCGGTCAACAGCATCTAAAATATCCTGTGCCCATGGAACCAAAAGCCACACAATAGAGCAGCTTTCTTCTGAAGCAACTTTTAAAATCCATTCGGGTTTGATACCTTTTAAGAGTACCGCTTTTCCCCCAACCAGGAAAGAGCCGAACCAGTGCATTTTTGCACCTGTGTGATAAAGGGGCGGAATACAAAGGAATACATCGTCTTTTGTTTGTCCGTGGTGCGCCTGCTCTGTCATAGCGGCGTGAGAAAGACTTCTGTGCTTATGTAAGATAGCCTTGGGAAAGCCTGTTGTACCTGATGAAAAGTAAATCGCCGCATCATCGTCATCCGTGAGTTTGATGTTGGGAGATTTTGATGAGCAGTAAGATGTGAGTTCGTCATAGCTTTCTGCAAATGAAGGACAATCTTCGCCAAGATACAACCACATTTTAACGTGCTTTACTCTTGAATGGATTTGTTCTATACGGCCTGTGAATTCAGGGCCGAAGATAATAATATCTGAATCAGATAAATCAAGACAGTACTTGATTTCATCTGCTGTGTAACGGTAGTTAAGGGGTACTGCCATTGCACCTGCCTTTAGCGCTCCGAAATATACGGGCAACCACTCAAGACAGTTCATAAGGAGTATAGCAACCTTGTCGCCTTTCTTTACACCGCGGGAGAGTAAAAAGTTTGCAAAACGGTTTGCACGTTTATTGAATTCACTCCAGTTGATTTCTTTTCTGTAGATTTCGCGGGTGTTGCTTTCAATCAAAGAATATTCACGCCAGGTTTTGCGCATCTGATTTTCGTGTTTGGGGTTGATTTCTACCAATGCCACATCGTTGGGGTAAAAGTCTGCGTTTTTTTGTAAAATGTCTGTAATTGGCATATTTATTTCCTTTCAAAATCTATTCTAACTGAAATTATTCTCCTAATGATTCTTTCGCGTTAACAGTTACTTTCTTATTGTAACACGAAAACATATTTTCCACAAGGTTTTTTTCTAATTTTGGGGTGATCAATGACACAATGGGTACGATTACGAGTCCGCCAAGCATTGCGATAACACCGCAGTTGATGGGAGACTGTAGTATTTCTGGGAATAATGGTTTTGCAACCATATTCAAAATCATAATTCCTGCACCAAATATAAAGCTTGACCAAACGGCTGTTTTTGTGGTTTTTTTCCAGTATAAGCCGAATAAGAATGGAGCAAGGAACGCACCTGCTAATGCTCCCCAGGAAATACCCATCATCTGTGCGATTGCAGAGAGTTTGTCTTTGTTGATTGCAATAACTGCAGAAATAACGATAAATACCACAATCAATATTCTCATAACGAGCACTTGCTTTTTCTCGGACATATTTTTGATAACGTGTCCTTTTAAAAAATCCAGTGATAAAGTTGAGCTTGATGCCAATACTAATGAAGAAAGTGTTGACATTGAAGCAGACAATACCAGAACAATAACTATCGCAATTAAAATTTCAGGCAACCCTTCAAGCATTGTGGGAATGATAGCGTCAAATCCTCCAACGATAGATCCGTCAGCGGTAATTGAGAGCTTGTCGGTAAAAAGTCTTCCGAAACCGCCAAGGAAGTAGCATCCGCCAGCAACGACGAGTGCAAAAATTGTGGAAATTATAGTTCCTTTATTTATATCTTTTTCGCTTTTGATTGCGTAGAATTTCTGTACCATCTGCGGAAGCCCCCAGGTGCCCAGAGATGTAAGAATTACCACGAACATTAAGTTCAACGGGTCAGGTCCGAAGAATGAGTTAAATGCACCTGGTATCATACCTTCTGATTCAATCTGTGCAAGGCCTGATAAAGACTCGACAAATCCGCCGTTTACGTTTAATACTGCAGCAATTACTGCCACAATACCGCCAAGCATAATAACGCCTTGAATGAAGTCGTTTATTGCTGTTGCCATGTAACCGCCTGCGATAACATAGATACCTGTTAATACTGCCATAACAATAACGCAGGTAGAGTA
>JAZOSI010000026.1:0-5362 GCA_045657065.1 Congzhengia sp.
AGAGACAATTTGTGACCGCCACGGCCAGGGTTGGCGCTTGTTTTATACATCGCCTCCGTTACCATACGGAGCACCGTATCAGGTTTTTTAAAACTCGTTGCACCGTTATCAAGATATATCATAATATGTCTCCTTTCGCTACAATATATGTCTTAAAAAATTTTTTGACAAATGTATCAGGACAACTCCCGCGCACATACAATGTATCAACATAATAAAAGGAGTGGAGTCAATTGGACATATCAGCACTTTTAAAAAATCTTGACAAAGAAAAACTGGAAAAACTTTTATCAAACCCTGAAATTCAGGAAAAGGCAAAAAACATCGACATTGGAAAGCTTATGGATGAACTCAAGAAAAACCCTGAAATGATGAAAGAACTGAAAAAGTTTTTCTAAAGGAGTGATACCATGTCACAGGAAAGTGAATTTTTAGACGCGATTTCTTCTGTTTTGTCGTCAGGCGACCAACCGACAATGGAAGCAGAAGAAAAAAAAGAAGAGTCCCCTTTTGATATGGAAACTCTTATGAAAATAGGTTCTTTAATGGGTGATTTTAATTCAGAAGACGACAGGCTCCGTCTTTTAAAGGATTTAAAACCGTTTTTGAGTGACAGCAAAAAAGAAACAGTAGATAAAGCAGTAAAAATCTTAAAACTCATAACTGTTGCCGAAAAATTAGGAATAGAGAGGCTTATATAATTATGGTTACAAATTATTATAACTCAAGCAACAATTTTTCTTCTCCTGTCCGTTCTGAACCAAAACCACATACGGAATGTACTTGTGAAACAACACCTGTGCACTTACCGGATTGCAGTGACGATTCAGCTGACAAACTCCTTATTTTAGGACTGCTGTTCTGTCTTTATATGACGGGTTGTCGGGATAAACTTCTGCTTTTGGCACTTGTGTTTTTATGGATATATTAAACGTCTTTAGCTTGCACTCGAAAGCCTTTCATTTTTACTGCCCGTAAAAAATCTCTTTCAGTTGCCACGTTCATTATCTTCATATTATCGTTGACAATGTAGATAACAAAAAAATTGCTGTAATTGAGTTTTTTTATAATCTTCATCGCAGGGGTGGTTTCTCGCACGCTTATTGTACGGGTAGGTATCATATTGAGTTTTTTGAATTTTTCTTTTTCGTAGATGATTTCCTGTGCTATTAAAAGGTCTGAAAATTTCTTTTCTTCAAAAAGTGAAAAAATCAAAAACGCACCTATGATACAAAGGCTGGGATTGCCTTTTGTGTAAATCACAAGAAAAATCCCCATAGTCCATATAATTATCAGAAATACGCAGGAAATTTTTCTGATGATTTTTGCCGACGTCATAATTCCTGCGTATTTTATCACAAGCGCCCTTAACACTCTTCCGCCGTCAAGAGGCGGAATGGGGAAAAGGTTCAAAAGAAGCACCGACCAGTTTACCACTACAAAGATTAAGAGATTCAGGTTTGCGCCGTGTTTTACTATAAAGAGCTCCGACATAACAAGCATTATTACATTAGAAAGCGGTCCTGATATGGCAATCGCAATTTCTTTTTTTGGAGTTCGTACTACGAAAGAATCGAGTCTTAAAGTCATTCCAAAAGGAAGAATCTCGATTGATTTAACATCTACATTTAAAATTATTGCTGTTATGAGATGTGAAAGCTCATGTATCAAAACCACTCCGAACGATATAAAGAATGTCATCTGGGAATTTAATATAAACGCCAGAACCATCATAGGCGCAACGAGAAAATGTATATATAAATGGCGTGTTATTCTAATCATTTTTTATACCGAAATCTATAAATTCTTCAGGGTCTAAATATGTGTCGTTGCGCTTTATTTCGAAATATATGGTGTCGTTTTCTTCGTTTGCACGGGCAATCGCCTGACCTGCTGAAACATTTTCATTTACATTCGGTATTATTTCGCCCAGGTGAGCATAAGTTGTGGAAATTTCTTCGCTGTGTTTTATGGTAATGAACGTACCCAACTCCGCACTTGTTGCGATTTCTGTCACTTCACCCGCAGCGCAGGAACATATATTTGTGCCTTTATTTGCTTTTATATCAATACCGTAATTGAATTTTCCGTCTGATGCGTCCTGGACGCCAAATCTTTTAATGATTTCACCGCTTGGTACGGGGTTAATAAATTCCGATACAGGATTTAGAGCACTTATATTTTCATCAGGAATAAACATATTTTTAAGTTTTTGTGCCATATCTTTTAAATCTATATTCTGTGTGACTATCAATGAAACGGTGTTTTTTATTTTTGTAAATTTGCCCTCAGGATAAATTCTTACGATTCCAAGAATAAGAAAAATAACTGTACATATTAAAAGTTCAGAAATAAATTTTTCTAAAAACTTAGGACTATTTGATGCCTTTCTTCTGGTGGGTGCAGTATGTATTTCATCTGTTCTCATTTTTGTTCCTCCTTACAGGTTGTACAATACATTATATTCCCACGCAAAAGAAAAAGACCTGAATTTTCAGGTCTTTTTCTTTATTCCAATTCAAATTCTACAAAATATTCCGGTCCGAAAAACCAAATGATGGCGTATTTACAGACGTGTATGTCAGCAAGTGTTACGCTTACATCTTCGTCCAATTTATATAAATTTACATGCATCTTCTTGATGCTTTTGCCAAAATTTTCTGATTGGTTTTTGAGACATGGCATATAATAGACACTTTTTCAAGAGTATGAATGCCAACAAAGCATGTAACACTTTTAAAAAGGCTTCAACAAAATCACACCGCAAGTATTTCGTATTCTTCGCACTCAATCTCGTCAGTTCCGATAAACTGCTCGATTATATCGTACAAGGATGTAGGTGTAACTGTATTGTCCGCCAAGATGTCTATAACATTGACAGTTTCCTGCTCAGTACAGAAAATATCAAAAATCTTTCTGTATTCAATTCTCATAGTGCCGAAATGTGTGTTTTCCTTTTTTAAAACTTCGATGCCGTATGTTTTTTCGCAGTTGCCCTCTACATAAGTTTCTTTTTGCAAAATACTGTACTCCAGTACAAAACTGCGTTCTTCGTTTTCTGTCACGGAAACCGTGACCTTTCTTACCTGTTTTCTGATACTCATTTGTTTCTCCCTCTGCTATTTTGTATTTCTTTTGTCGACAGTACACATTATATAGTGTCTTATGTTACAAATCAATTACAAACCTTCGACACATGACCGAATTTTTTGCAGTAATTCTGTCGAAAGAGTCGAAAAATAACTTTTTTAGAAAGAATTTGGTAAAATGAATAGACTTTTTATTTTTTTTATAGTAAAATTATGTTATCGATAAATTTTGGAGGTTACTATGAACGAATTAAAGCAAAAATACGGTCTTTTTACCGCTATTGCTATGGTTGTAGGTATAGTTATCGGCAGTGGCGTGTTCTTTAAGGCTGAAAAAGTTCTTTCCACAACAGGCGGAAATTTACCCCTTGGTATTGGTGCATGGCTTTTTGGCGGCCTTATCGTTTTGGTATGTGCTTACACTTTTGCAATCCTTGCTACCCGTTACTTAAAGGTTAACGGCGTAGTTGACTATGCAGAAAATATGGTTGGCAAAAAATATGCTTACTTCATGGGTTGGTTTATGGCTTTCATCTACTACCCCAGCTTGACATCTGTTTTAGCCTGGGTTTCTGCCCGCTATGCAGGTGTGCTCTTTGGTTTTGACATTGTTGGTCCTCAGGTAATGGTTATCGCTTTTGTGTTTATGATTTCACTTTATGCGCTTAATACACTATCACCCATTATCGCAGGTAAGTTCCAGGTTTCCACAACAGTAATCAAACTTATCCCCTTGCTTCTCACAGCAGTTGTAGGCTTGATTGCAGGTCTTTCAAACGGCCTTACAGTTGAAAACTTCAACACATTCAACATCGTTCCCGAAGGCGGATATGTGGTTGCATTCTTTACCGCGGTTGCAGCTTGTGCATTTGCTTATGACGGCTGGATTATTGCAACAAGTATCAACGCAGAACTCAAAAACCCCAAGAAAAATCTTCCTATCGCTTTGACTTTAGGTATGATTATTGTTATTGTGGTTTATATCCTTTACTACACAGGTCTTGCAGGTGGTGCTACAAACGCTGATATGATGGCGAACGGCGAAGCAGGTGCAAAACTTGCATTCAGCAATCTCTTTGGTTCATTCGGCGGCACAGCGCTTATGGTATTTGTTGTTATTTCATGTTTGGGTACATTAAACGGTCTTATGGTTGCTACAACAAGAAGCATCTATTCTCTTTCTGCTCGTAATACTGGTCCTAAGCCCGAAATGTTCGGAAAACTCGATGAACACACAAATATGCCCACAAACTCATCAGTTGTAGGTTTATTGGTTGCTGCACTCTGGACAATGTTCTTCTACGGCGCAAACCTTACAGACAACTGGTTCGGTCCTCTTGCATTTGACTCATCAGAGCTTTCAATCGTATCAATTTACGCATTATATATTCCCATCTATATAATGATGATGAAAAAAGAAAAAGACTTACATCCCGTAAAAAGATTCTTGATTCCTACACTCAGTATCTTGGGATGTCTATTTATGGTTGTAGCTCTGGTTGTTTCGCACGGCTGGACACCCACAATCGCATTCATTATCATCGGCGGTATTATCATGCTTTTAAGCATTCCTTTTTACAAAAAGAAATAAGTAAACATACAAAAGAGCAGTGACTTTTCGTCACTGCTCTTTTATTTTGCATTATATATGAAAGAATGCGCATTTTAAGACATATAATTGTTGACAGAACTTGCCCAAAGTGATATAATTTAATTAATTATATCTCGGTGTGGGTTTGGTGTTTTTTCAGCAAAAAATCTCACTGTTTTTACAGATATTTTGTCATATCAAGGAGATACGATAATGAAAAAGATTTGTTACATATCAACTATTGCCGGTAGTGTACGGTCATTTTTGATTCCTCAACTTAAATATTTGGCAGAAAATGGTTTTGATGTCACTGTTATCTGTTCTCCTGATGATGCCTTGCAGGCGGATCTTGGAGATTCTATCAAGTTTATTCCCGTAGAAATTGCAAGAGGTATATATCCTCTTACTTTGAAAAAATCTATTTCAGACCTTAAGAAAATATTTAAAGAACACAAGTTTGATATTGTTCAGTATCTCACTCCAAACGCTTCTTTTGTAGCGTCAATTGCAGCAAAGATGGCAGGTGTAAAAATAAGAAATTACCATTTGATGGGCTTGAGATACTTGGGAGAGGAAGGAATAAAAAGATTTATTCTGAAATTTGTAGAAAAAATTACTTGTTGGAATTCAACACATATAGAATGCGTATCAAAATCCAATTTGGAATTGGCAGTAAAAGAAA
>JAZOSI010000027.1:0-8718 GCA_045657065.1 Congzhengia sp.
GGCTCAGACTACGTTTGTGCAGGAAATTTTTAAAAAAATTGTAACTTTTTTAAAAAAGACTTGCCAAGACATAGTAATATTTGATACAATATGTAATGCAACTGAAGAGAGACAAGCTGAAGCGTATGAGCTTGCGAGCAATTCCGATGTCTGTATTATTCTTGGCGGAGTGAATAGCTCAAACACTCAGAAGCTTTACTCTATATGCAAAAGCGTATGCCCTCAGGCTTACTGCTTAGAGCATATAGGTCAGCTGCCGGAAGGTTGTGATTTTGGCTCAAAAAGAGTCGGAATTACTGCAGGTGCCTCTACTCCTGCGGTCATAATAAAGGAGGCTATTGGTAAGATGGAAAATTTTGAAAGCTTTGAAGCCTTGATGGAAGAGTCTTTAAAAACTCTTAACACAGGCGACATCGTAAAAGGAACGGTAATCGAAGTAAGACCCAACGAGGTTATCGTAGATTTAGGTGCAAAGCAGGATGGATTTATTCCGGCTGGTGAGATTTCAGACGACCCCAATGCTACAACAGATTCAATCTGCAAAGTGGGCGATGAAATCGAAGTGTTTGTTGTTCGCGTAAATGACGCTGACGGCAACATCATGCTTTCAAAGAGAAAGCTTGACACTGTAAAAACTTGGGAAAATGTGAAGAAAGCAGCAGAAGATGGAACTGTATTAGAAGGCAAAGTAACAGAAGTAGTTAACAAAGGTATGATCGTAAACTACAAAGGTTACAAAGTTTTCGTTCCTGCTTCACAGGCGTCTGAAAGAAGAGATGCTGACCTCTCCGAATTCGTAGGAAAGGTAGTTGCTTTCAAGATCATTGATATAAATGACAGGAGGAGACGTTTGGTTGGTTCTGTAAGAGTTATTCTCGACGCTCAGAAAAAAGAGCTCGAAGAAAAATTCTGGGCAGACGTAGCGGTTGGCAAAGTGTACACAGGTGTTGTAAAATCTCTTACAAACTTCGGTGCATTTGTTGACATCGGCGGTGTAGATGGTTTAGTTCACGTATCTGAACTCAGCTGGAAACACATCAAGCATCCTTCAGAAGTTGTTTCTGTTGGCGACTCTATCGAAGTTTATATCAAAGATATCAAAGAAGACACAAAGAAAATTTCTTTAGGCTTCAAAAAAGCTGAGGACAACCCCTGGGAAATCGTAAAATCCAAGATTACACTTGGCGAACCCGCAACAGTTAAAATCGTAAGAATTATGCCTTACGGTGCTTTTGCAGAAATTATTCCCGGTGTTGACGGCTTAATCCATATTTCTCAGATTGCTAACCGCAGAATTGACAATCCTGCCGCAGAACTCAAAATCGGCGAATCTGTTGAAGCTAAGGTTACAGAAATCGACTGGGATAAGAAAAAGATTGCACTTTCAATCCGTGCTCTTTTACCCGAAGAAGAAGTTGCTCCCGTAGAGGAAGCTCCTGCAGAAGTTGTTGCTGAAGAAGCAGCTGAAGCTCCCGCAGAAGAAGTTGCAACAGAAGAATAATTAAAAAATTAAGACCTTACGGTTAAACCGTAAGGTCTTTTTTGCGCTATTTTTACTTGCCTGAGGCAACGGAAAAACGGATGCGAAACAAACGAATGGAACCGATAGGATTACCCGAAGCTGTACATAGGTACAGCGAGAGGTGACATTCGTTTGAGTTCAAAACATAGATTAAAAGGCACTCGTGATGCGAGTGCCCTCATTTACACCTCATCCGTCAGCTATGCTGACACCTTCCCCTCAAGGGGAAGGCTTTATTTTGTTTTGAACGGTTTGGCGCCGTTTTTACTTGCCTTCTTTTAATAAATCTCTAATTTCGGTTAATAATTCCTCAGCAGAAGGACCCTTTGGTTCTTCTTTTACTTCTTCTATAATTTCTTCTTTCTTTTCAAATTTCTTTCTTGCTACACCGATTAATTTTACAAACATAAAAATCGAAAAAGCAATGATAAAGAAATCAATGATATTCTGTATGAACATACCGTAATTAAGTGCACTTTCAGGTGTTGTTTCGGTTGCGGCTTTGAATATGTATTTTAAATTTTTAAGGTCTCCGCCGCCTGTAATGAGTCCTACCAAAGGAGTGATGATGTCGCCAACCAACGATGTTACGATTTTACTGAAAGCACCGCCGACTACAACGCCGACTGCCATGTCGATTACATTTCCTTTGAATGCAAATTCTTTAAATTCTTTCCACATTTTCATTATGCTTTATGTCCTCCCGAAAATTTTAATATAGGTGAAATCTTTTTATAAATTAACATTGTTATAACTGACACCACTAAGCCCCTTACAAGGTTAAATGGCAATATTGTACCCAAAACCAAAGGCATTACAGAGCTGATAGGTGCATCGGGCATATAAAGGGGCAACATTACATAAAGGTTTACAAAAATACCCGCTACTGCCATTGTGATTGTGGCAGCAATCAGTGATATAATCGCACCTTTGAAATTTTTATGGTATTTGTAAATTAACCCTGCCGTCGCCACAAAAACACCGTTTATGACAAAATTTGCAAATTCGCCCACTAATCCTGTTGATGTTACAAAGCAATGGAGCAAATTCTTTAAAAGTTCTACCAGAATACCTGCTACCGGACCGTAAGCAAACGCCACGATTAAAGCAGGTAAATCCGACAGTTCAATTTCCAAAAAACCGCCCACATTTAAATTCATCATACTTCCTATCATTTGAAGCATAAATGCAATGGCAGAAAAAGTTCCCACCATAACGATTTTCTTTGTGTTAGTTGCTGTTTTCATTATTCCTGCTCCCCTGCCAAAAGTTCTGACTGATGTGTTGTGATGAGTGCTGAAATAAGTTCTTCCATATCACCGTTCAAAATGGCATCAAGCTTGTGAAGAGTAAGACCGATTCTATGGTCTGTAACACGTCCCTGGGGGAAGTTGTATGTTCTGATTCTTTCACTTCTGTCACCTGTACCTACCTGACTCTTACGCTCTGATGCAATTTTGTCGTGCTGTTCCTGCTGAACCAAATCATAAAGTCTTGAACGAAGAATCTTCATAGCCTTGTCCTTGTTTTTGTGCTGCGATTTTTCGTCCTGACAGGAAACCACCAACCCTGTGGGCAAGTGAGTGATACGAACGGCAGAGTCGGTTGTGTTAACGCACTGACCGCCGGGACCGCCTGCGCGGAAAACATCTATTCGCAAGTCGTTTGCATTGATATCTACTTCTACTTCTTCAACTTCAGGAAGCACCGCAACTGTAACTGTTGAAGTATGAATTCTTCCGCCTGATTCTGTTGAAGGTATTCTCTGTACGCGGTGAACGCCTGACTCAAACTTGAGCTTTGAATACGCGCCCTGACCTTCGATTGAAAAAGAAATTTCCTTATAACCGCCGATGTCTGTGGGGTTAGAACTCAAGATTTCTGTCTTCCAGCGGTTTGATTCTGCGTACATTGTAAACATACGGAACAAATCCCCTGCAAAAAGCGCCGCTTCGTCACCGCCGGCACCACCCCTGATTTCGACGATAACGTTTTTGTCATCATTGGGGTCTTTGGGAAGAAGCAAAATCTTTAACTCTTTTGAAAGCTCTTCGATTTGTTCTTTGCTTTCTTTGATTTCTTCTTCGGCAAGTTCTTTCATTTCTTTGTCCATATCGGGATCAGCAAGTATTTCTTCGCCATCCGCTATGGTCTGTTTTGCCAGTTTGTATTCTCTGTATTTTTCTACGATAGGTAAAATATCAGACTGCTCTTTGCAGAGTTTTGCAAAATTATTAGAATCTGCAATCACCGCAGGGTCTGATACTTTTTGGCTTAATTCATCGTAGCGTTCTTCTATTGCTGATAATTTGTCAAACATAAGTTCGCTCCTTTATAATTTTTCAACTGTAATTATACAATACAATGTAGAAAAATGCAACTTTTATTTGTTTACTTTTCCTTTACAATCGCAAGAATCTATGCTATAATATCAACGAAATTATTTGCCTCCATAGTTAAATGGATATAACAGCCCCCTCCTAAGGGGCAATTATAGGTTCGATTCCTATTGGGGGTGCCAAAAAATATTTTACAAACTGCTGAAAATATGGTATAATATTGCAAATGAGTAATTTGAGGAGGACAACTTATGTCACAGGAAAACAACGCTCCCGTTCAGGAGTTATCAGAAATTTTACAGGTGCGACGCGACAAGCTGGCAGAATTACAGAACAATGGTGCCGATCCCTTTCAGATAACAAAGTTTGACCGTACACACACAGCAAAGGATATCTGCGAAAATTGCACGGAAGAAGAACGCACAATCTCCGTTCACGGCGAAGAAAAACAGATTGTAGCTAAAATCTCTCCCGTAGACGGACAAACTGTTACCGTTGCAGGCAGAATTATGTCAAAGCGCGGTATGGGTAAAGTTGGCTTTGCTCACATTCAGGATGTTGACGGCAGAGTTCAGCTCTTTGTGAAAAAAGATATCTTAGGCGAAGATGCCTACAATACATTCAAAAAATACGATATCGGCGATATCGTAGGCGCAACAGGCGAAGTGTTCACGACACAGACAGGTGAAATCTCTATCCGTGTTGACTCTATCACACTTTTGTCAAAATCACTTCAGCCCCTGCCCGAAAAATTCCACGGTATGACAAACACCGACCTTCGTTACCGTCAGCGTTATGTTGACCTTATTATGAATGCCGATGTTAAAGATACATTCGTTAAGCGTTCAAAGATTATTGCTGCAATCCGTAGCTACTTGAATGCCCGCGACTTCTTGGAAGTTGAAACACCCATGCTCGTTTCAAATGCAGGTGGCGCTGCTGCCCGTCCTTTTGAAACGCATTTCAATGCACTGGACGAAGATTTCAAACTCCGTATTTCATTGGAACTCTACTTAAAGCGTCTTATCGTAGGCGGTATGGAAAGAGTTTATGAAATCGGCAGAGTTTTCAGAAATGAAGGTTTAGATACTCGTCACAACCCTGAATTTACATTGATGGAACTCTATCAGGCATACACAGACTACCACGGCATGATGGACTTGACAGAAAACCTCTACCGTCATGTAACGCAGGAAGTACTTGGTACAACCAAAATCGTATACAACGGAATCGAAATGGACTTAGGTCAGCCTTTCCGCCGTATCACAATGGTTGACGCGGTAAAAGAATATGCAGGCGTTGACTTCAATGAAATCAATTCCGTTGAAGAAGCACGCAGCATAGCTAAAGAAAAGCATGTAGAATTTGAAGAGCACCATACAAAAGGCGACATCTTGAACTCATTCTTTGAAGAATATGTTGAAGAGCATCTCTTACAGCCTACATTCGTAATGGACCACCCCGTAGAGATTTCTCCCTTAACCAAGAAAAAACCCGAAGACCCCAACTATGTTGAGAGATTCGAGTTCTTTATGAACGGTTGGGAAATGGCAAACGCATATTCAGAACTTAATGACCCCATCGACCAGAGAGAAAGATTCAAAGCTCAGGAAGCACTTTTAGCTTTGGGCGATGAAGAAGCAAATACAACAGACGAAGACTTTATGAATGCACTTGAAATCGGTATGCCCCCCACGGGCGGTATTGGTTTTGGTATCGACAGAATGTGTATGTTACTCACAGACTCTGCCGCTATCCGTGATGTGTTGCTCTTCCCCACGATGAAAAGTTTGGATAAATAATAAGGCTTTGGATTTAGCATAGAACATCAGAAGATATTCTAAAAACACGAGGTTTTATTATGAGCGAAGATAAGAGAAAATTAACCATAAAAGAACATATAGAGAACTTCTGGTACTATCACAAGTGGAAAGTGGCGCTCGTGATTGTCGCGATTATTGCTGTGGTTGCATTCCGTGGCTATATAAACGCCAACACCGATACAACCGCTTATGATTTCAAGATTTATTCTGTTTTTGCACGCCCGTTAGTTGCAGGCGAATATAAAATCGAAGACCACATCAAAGACTTCGTTCCCGATATTGATAATTCAGGCGATGTGAAAATTTCTTCCAAGACTTTCTACATCACAGAAGATGCAAAAGGCGACAACGACAAAATCTCACAGACACAGTTTGAAAATACACTGCTTCAGGCAGATGGCGATGTGATACTTTTTGATAAAGCAAACCTCAACAGATTTATCGGAAAAGATATGTTTTCCCCGATTTCTGACTACATTGATTTGTCAGAGATCCCCGAAGAGCGCATCATTTACCGCGGTGATGTTCCCGTGGCAGTACAGCTGGACGGAAGTAAGGTTCTTTCCGATATGGGATTTATCATCGACGAAGTGTATGTTTCGGTAATGTTTACACAAGATAATTCTGTAAAAGAATATGCAAAAAATACTGTAAACAAGCTAATAGAAAAATAAAAATTACAGGAGTAGGGCTATGACAGAAACAAGCGGACTTTTTGTTATATTTGCATTCATAGTGGCGCTGATTATATCATACACCACCACTCCGCTTACAATAAGACTTGCATTTAAAATAAACGCACTCGATGTACCCAAAGACTCTCGCCGTATGCACAAAAAACCCACACCCAGAATCGGCGGTCTTGCCATTGTGTACGGGTTTTTGATAAGCGTGTGCTGTTTTGCAAGCTTTGTGATTGACGGAGAACTGAATAAATCTTTAATAGGTATTTTATCAGGTTCACTGATTATCGCACTTTTGGGATTTTTGGACGATTTAAAGCCGAAAAGTGCGATTTTAAAATTCGGCATTCAGATTATTGCAGCTGCAATCCCCGTGTTCTGCGGTGTAAGAGTTGTAGGTGTGGCAAACCCTTTTAACGAACTTATGATAAGTGTACCTGCATGGCTTTCATATACCGGAAGTATTTTCTGGATTGTGGGTGTTACCAATGCGGTAAACTTAATCGACGGTTTAGACGGTCTTGCTGCAGGGGTGTCTTCCATTGCATCTGTTGCACTTTTGTCAATTCTTTTAATGCAGCACAATGTAAACGCCACAATCATAATACTGGCAGCAGCATTAGCAGGTGCGTGTTTTGGATTTTTGCCCTTTAACTTCAACCCTGCAAAAACCTTTATGGGTGATGTAGGCGCAACATTTTTGGGATTCATTTTAGCTTGTGTATCCATTCAGGGACCCTTTAAAACTTATGTGGCATTTGCCATTCCCTTTATGATTTTAGGACTTCCCATATTTGATACACTTTTTGCTATTATAAGACGTCTCATAAAAGGTCAGGGCATTATGACTCCCGACCGCGGACATCTTCATCACAGACTTATTGATATGGGATTTTCCCACCGTTCAACAGTTATAATCCTTTATGGACTCAGCGCAATTCTGGCAATTTCAGCCATTACACTTTTTATATCAGACTTTATACGCACTTTGGTTTTAATCCTTGCAATCGCTTTGATTACAGGGTTTATCATCATCAGTCGCAATACAACTGACAAAACAGATGACGACCACAAAAACGAAGATATATAATATCTTCGTTTTTTAATAAATAAGGAGGGAACAATATGAGCCTGCAGTTTGTACTGGGCCGTGCCGGAAGCGGAAAAAGTGAATATTTGCTGACAGAAGCAATTAAATCTTTCGAGCGCGGAAAAAACGCCATAATCATCGTTCCCGAGCAGTACAGTCACCAGCGCGAACAACAAATCCTCGAAAAAACAGGATTTATATGTGATAGCCTCTATGTCACATCATTTAACCGACTGGCGCACAAAATGATTGCAGATTCAGGGTTAAAAAAACGCTCTGCCGATGCATCTGTTAAAGCAATGACCGTTGCCCGTGCAATCTCAAAGTGCAATTCAAAACTCACATACTTTAAATCTGCACGGAATAAAACAGGCTATATTAAGCTTTTCTCCGATATTATTTCGGAATTTAAAAAAGGTCAGGTTATGCCTGAAACTTTAAAGGTTATTTCAGAAGAAGTGGATGAGCCTTTGTTCTCTGCGCGCCTTCTGGATTTATCGTATATTTACGAAGAATACAATAAACTCATAAATACTGATATGAGCGACACCGATGACAATATAACGCTTATGGCGTCTTTGTGCTTTGGAAACGAATATATCAAAAATTCAGTTATCTACATAGACGAATTTTTTAGATTTACTAAAAACGAGCTTTTCTGTATAGAATCAATGCTTGCATCAGGTGCTAATGTGGTGGTGTCGTTATGTATGGACGAAGAAAACACCGACGGGGTGTTTTCTTCCGTAAATTCAACGAAATCCGCATTGGAAAAATGTGCACAGAATGCAGAAATTTCTGTAGGACTTCCCGTAGTATTAAACGATACAAAGAGATTTTCGTCAAGTGAATTAAAAGCACTCGAAGAATCAATGGTAAACAGTCAGTATACATTTCCTGACGAAACCAAAGATATAACTCTTTCAGCGTTCAAAAACCGCTACGATGAAGTAACTGCCGTAGCAAGTAAGATCCGCGAACTCGTATCATCAGGATATGCTTTTCGTGATATTTCCGTTATATCGGGCGATTACGAAGATTACAAAGACATTGTAACAAGCACATTTTCACTTTTTGATATTCCTGTTTTTAGCGATAACAGAAAGAAATTTTCAGAACACCCGATCGTTATATATCTTTTTTCAGTTATGGATTTATTGCAGGGGTTCACTACGGACAAAATCGCAGTATATATGAAATCAGGCTTTGCAGACATAACATTCGACGATGCGACAAAGCTTGAAAACTATGCCCTCGCATC
>JAZOSI010000028.1:0-11159 GCA_045657065.1 Congzhengia sp.
TGTTCCGATATGGCCTGCTATGGCGGTGAATTACACATCAAAAACACAGTTTCTTTTCAGAATAAACAAGGGTGTTTTAGATGTGACCGAGCATCGCGAGTTAAACACATACAGAGCAGAAAATGAACGCAGAATACCATTCTGTAATATGATATATATTGGCGACGGCTTTACAGATGTTCCCTGTATGAAGCTTACCAAGGTAAACGGCGGTCACGCTATCGCAGTATATAACGATGAAAACGACTCTGCAAAAAATATCATGGAGCAGGGAAGAGTTGACTACATAGCAAAAACAGACTACCGCGAGGGAGAACGATTAGAAAAAACAGTTTTTGCGATTTTAGATTTAATCAAAGCCAACAGCGTAACAACACAAATTATGTTAGAGGATAAAAAAAGTAGCAGTCATTAAGACTGCTACTTTTTTTACCAATATTTTCTGTCTAAACTTCTGAAGAATATAGCTTGTGTAATATGTTCTGATTTTATATTTTCCTCGCCCTTTAAATCTGCGATTGTTCTTGCTACCTTTAAGATTCTGTTGTGAGCACGAGCCGAAAGTCCCAAAGAGTCAAACGCCTGCTTCAAAAGATTTTCTTCGTCAGGTCCGAGCTTACAGAATTCTGACACCATTTTTTCTGTCATCTGGGCATTACAGTAAATACCTTTATGATCTTTGTAACGATTTTTTTGAATATCGCGTGCTTTTTCCACTCGCTTTTTAATATCAGCAGAGCTTTCTGCAGGAGTGGTGTCTGTCAGTTCTCTGTATTTTACTGCAGGAACTTCTATATGTAAGTCGATTCTGTCAAGTAACGGTCCGCTGATTTTTCCTAAATACTGTTTGATGCTACCTTCAGAACAGGTACAACGGTCAGTACCATCACCATAGTAACCGCATTTGCATGGGTTCATAGCGGCAATAAGCATTGTGTTGCTAGGGTAGGTGAGAGTAGCGTTTACTCTCGCAATCGTCACTATTCCGTCTTCTAACGGCTGACGGAGAACCTCCAGTGCGTCTTTTCTGAATTCAGGAAATTCGTCTAAAAACAGCACGCCGTTATGAGCAAGACTTATTTCACCGGGACGAGGGTATGTTCCGCCACCAGAAAGTCCTACTGCCGAAATCGTATGATGAGGACTTCTGAAAGGTCTTGTAGTAATTAGCGATGTGTCACTGGGGATAAGCCCTGCTATTGAATGTACTTTTGTCACTTCCAATGCTTCGTCAAATGAAAGTGATGGAAGTATCGACGGCAACCTTTTGGAAAGCATAGACTTACCCGAACCAGGCGAACCAATCAAAAGACAGTTATGACCGCCTGCAGCGGCAATTTCCAACGCAAATTTTGCATTTTCCTGACCCTTTACATCGGCAAAGTCAAGTGTTGCTTCTGCCTGGCGTCTGAATATTTCGTCTATATCAATTTCTGTTTTTTCTATCTTCTTTTCAGTTGTGAAATGTGCAAAAATATCAGTTAAAGATGCAGCGCCGTACACATTAAGTCCTGATACTACTGCGGCTTCCTGGGCGTTGTCCTTGGGAAGTATGATATTTTTTATGCCGGATTCTTTTGCCGATATTGCCATAGGCAATGCACCCTCAACAGGTCTGAGTTCGCCTGACAGTGCAATTTCACCTATAAAAGCATAATCAGAAAGGTCCGCATCCAACTGACCTGAACTCAAAAGTAACCCCATACAGATAGGCAGGTCGTATATAGCACCTGCTTTTTTTATGTTTGCAGGAGCGAGATTTACTGTTATCCTTTTTGTAGGGAATTTGAATCCGCAGTTTTTCAAAGCTGAACGAACGCGCTCTCTGGATTCTTTTACCGCAGTGTCGGGAAGTCCTACTACGTCGAACGCAGGCATACCGTTGCCAATATCCACTTCCACCGTAACAGGATAACCGTCTATTCCCATTAAACCTTCGCTGTTGATTTTTGAAAGCATTATGTCACTCCCTTAAAGTTCTGTAAGTTCTTTTTTAGATGTGGTAAGATTTTCGTGTCCGTCTTCAGTTACCAAAACCAAATCCTCAATTCTAACACCGCCGAAATCCTCAATGTAAATACCCGGCTCTACCGTCATAAGCATATTTTCTGTTAGTACATCAGCGGACTTTGGAGAACAAGACGGGGATTCGTGAACCTTGAGTCCTAAACTGTGTCCCAAACCGTGACCGAAATTTTTGCCGTAGTTTGCATCAATTATTATACTTCGCGCAGCGTCATCCACCACTTTTGCAAGTTCGCCTGCACGGATTGTATCTAAAGCTGCTTTTTGTGCGGTGAGCACTGTGTTGTAGATTTCTTTTTGCTTGTCGGATGCTTTTCCCATTACAACAGTTCTTGTCATATCACTGCAGTAACCGAGATACTTGCAACCAAAATCAAGGGTTACAAAATCGCCTGACTCGATTACCTTGTCTGTGGCGGTTCCGTGGGGGAGAGCCGATCTTACACCTGATGCTACGATTGTATCAAAGGAAAGTCCTTCTGCGCCCTGACTTTTCATAAAATATTCGAGGTCGAGTGCAATTTGCCTTTCAGTTTTTCCAACGGAAATTTTATATAAAATATAGGAGAAAGCACTGTCGGCGATATTTGCCGCAGTCTTTATTTTTTCGATTTCTGTGTTATCCTTTATCATTCTTATTTTATCTATATGAGACGAAACGGGTGAAAAAACGGACTTAGGCGTGATGCGCTTTAATGACGCAAACTTTGAAAAAGTCACATAATCATCTTCAAATCCGTAAGCTTTGTCGCCTTGTGATTTTAAAAACTCTGATACTGACATATTCGCAGTATCGATTATCTCAAAGTCGGGAGCCTCGTCTTTCGCCTGAACTGTATATCGGGAATCAGTAAAAAGGATAAGCCTTTTTTTATCAATATAAAGCATCCCTTCGCCGCCTGTAAAACCTGAAAAATAATAAAGATTTTCAGGAGAGAGTATCAGTGTAGCATTGGCAGGAATGACATCTATTAGTTTTTTAAGCCTTGTGATATACATCGGCTCCACATCCTTTCGTAATAATTATACTACTTCCGTCATATATTTTCAATAAAACAGAGGTGGTATATTTGAAAAAATTTATATCTGAAAATATTGTTTACATATTGCTGATTATCTTGTTTTCCCTTGTGGTAATTTTCTGGGGAAGAATCATAGTTAAAGAATTTAAAACAGAAAAAAACCAAAACAACTTAACAGAACTTTCTGACCGCATCAGGTGTGCAGAGTCTTTCGGTTGGGAAGTGGACAAAGCATCGGAAACAAAAACTTCACACTACATTCCAAGTGAAATGAATGATGAGTTTTTGCACTATAACGAAATGCAGAAATCCTGCGGCTTTGACCTCACACCATACATGGGAAAAGGCGTTACGGTTTATACATATCGCATACTGAATTTTCCACATTCAGCGCCAGTTAATGCGTATCTTAACCTTATCACATACAACGATCGTATGATTGGTGGAGACTGTGTAGTTGATGAATTTGATGATTTGTACTTAAGTGTATGCTATCAGAGATAGCGTATGCTTACATCACCAGAAGAAAGTGCGACAGTTCCGTCAGGAAGTGAAACCACAAGGTTTGCATTTTCGTCTATGTCGATGGCTTTTGCATAGCCTTTATATTTTCCTGATAAAATTTCCACTTCTTTTCCGATAATGCAGGAGGCCTCTTTATATTCTTTCATATAGCTTTTAGTTTTATCGGCGAAAATTTCATCGAATTTATTTAAAAACGATGCCACTAAACACCATTTCATATCGTCGTCGATAACGCCTGCAATTCTTTCAATGTTAGTGGTTTTATAAGCAAAATCTTCAGGATAATCAAATGGCGGATTTTTAACATTTATGCCAACGCCCAAAACGGCATAGTCAAGACGTCCATCACGGGTAAATCCTGATTCTGTTAATATTCCGCAAAGCTTCTTGTTATCATAGTATATGTCGTTTACCCATTTTATTTGTGTTTCGATATTTAAAATTCCACTAAATGCACGCTTTAATGCCACAGCTGCGGCAACTGTAATAAATGTAGCATCACGAGCCTCAATATCAGGTCTTATAAGGTAACTTAAATATATACCGCAATCTTTTGGAGAGAAAAAAGTACGCCCAAGTCTTCCGCGACCTGCCGTCTGAAACTCTGATATAAGCACGGTGTTTTCACTTTCACCTTTTTGTGCTCTTTCTTTCAATACTGTGTTAGTAGAAGTAATAATTTCGTGATATTCGACTTTTTTAGGAGTTTTTAAGTATTCTTCAAGCTCGTACATTTTATCACCGCCTGATAAATATTATACATCAGCAAAAAATAAAAGTAAACAGAAAATTGGAGATGCATTATGAGAAAAAGGTATTACCAGAAAACGATAGTTATTAAAGATTTCTTTTCAGGAGTTTTTTCGTACACATTATTGGTTTTGGCACTTTGTAGTGTATTTATACTGATTGCAGGAAGACTTGATATAAAACCTGACAGAACAGTGACGATAAAAGCATTTGAAAGGATTTGTGCCACTAAAGAAATAAAACTTTTTAACAGAAAGAATATCTATGATATTTTTTCTGAGATTGTGCCATTAGTAAAATCAAGCGATGAAATGATGAAAAAATACGAAGCTCTGTACGGCGGTGTAAAAAAAGAAAATAAAGAAACAAAACAAGGTTTTTTAACTGGAAAAGCCGTCGAAGAAACAGATATGTCAGTTTCGGGCATAGGCTTTAACAACCAGACTACATACCCGATAAATTCTCAGGAATTAAGAAGTATGCCGTTGGAATTTTCTGACCCGTCAGTCCTTATAATCCACACTCATACCTCGGAAAGTTATGCAGAAACAGAGGGAGCAAGAAGTGTGGACGAAAATAAAAATATGGTTCGGATAGGGACGATAATTGCCGACGAGTTGAGAAAAAACGGTATAAAAGTTATACACGATAAAACTCAAAACGACTATCCCGCTTATAATGGCTCATACAATAAAGCTCTCGGCGTAATAGAAAGGAACATACAAGAACACCCTGACATTCAAGTAGTTTTGGATGTTCACAGAGACTACACTGCACGGACAAAGAATGGAGAAGAAGTGCAGTTGAAACCTGTTGGAGAAGTGAACGGAAAAAAAGTGTCACAGGTTATGTTTGTAGTGGGTACTGATAATTCAGGACTTACTCATCCCCATTGGCGAAAAAATCTTTCTTTTGCAATAAAAATCAACGAAGAACTGGATAAAATTTCTGAAAATATCGCCAGAAATATAAATGTGAGAAAACAAAGGTTCAATCAGCATATGACAAAAGGTTCTTTAATAATTGAAGTGGGTTCTGCATCAAATTCTTTGCGTGAGAGCGAAAATGCGGCACGCTTTATCGGAAAAGCCGTAACAGAGGTGCTGAAAAACTATTAGAATAAATAGAATCCTGCTGGAAACACTAAAAAGAAAAAGCAGGAGAGAAAAATGAAGATTTTTACAGATATAGAAAAAACAAAAAAACTTTTTCACGATATACTTCCGTTGGGAAAGAGTTTTGATGTAATCGAAAAACGTCTTGTAATAGCGGAAAAAGAAAGCTATATGTATTTTGTAGACGGTTTCGTAAAAGACGGGGTAGTGTCAAGACTTATGACTTCTTTTGTTGGGTTGACTCCCGAAAAATTAAAAAATGTAAAAGATGCTTCTGACTTTGCAGCACGGTTTGTTCCTTATGTTGAAGTAGACACAGAAAGTGATGTGGATAAAATACTGCAGATGTACCTGTCAGGTGCGGCAATTTTAGTAATTGATGGTTTTTCAGAAGTCTTAATAATTGATGCAAGAACATACCCTGCCCGAGGCACAGAAGAACCCGAAAAAGAAAAGGTTTTAAGGGGTTCCCGTGACGGATTTGTAGAAACTGTTGTTTTCAATACGGCACTCTTGAGAAGAAGAATAAGAGACCCGAAATTTACCGCAGAAATCATAAATGTAGGAAACCGTTCAAAAACTGATGTTGTAATAACCTACATCGAAGATTTAGTGGACGAAAAAATGCTCAAAAACATAAAAGACCGCTTGCAAAATATCGATGTCCGTTCTCTTACAATGAATCAGGAAAGTCTTGCTGAATGTATTATACGAAAAAAATGGTACAATCCTTTTCCAAAAGTTCGCTATACAGAACGCCCTGATGTTGCGGCAGCGTGTATTTTAGAGGGAAGTATAGCGATTTTAGTAGATAACGACCCATCGGCACTGCTTTTGCCAAGCTCTATATTTGACTTTATTCAGGAAGCAGACGACTTTTATTATCCTCCTGTTGTGGGCGGCTATATGAGATTGATAAGAAATCTCGTTTTCTTTTCCACAATGATTATGACGCCTTTGTGGCTTTTGCTTGTTCAGAATCTGGACAAACTTCCTGTATGGCTACGATTTATAGGCGTAGCTCAACCAAACGAAGTGCCATTGATAGTGCAGTTACTTCTTCTCGAGGTTGCGATTGATGTTTTAAGACTTGCGTCGGTAAATACTCCGAATATGTTGGGTAACTCGTTGAGTATTATAGGTGCTTTAATTTTAGGCGACTTTGCAATACAGTCGGGCTGGTTTGTTCCTGATACGATTCTTTATATGTCAGTTGTGGCGATTGCAAGTTTTTCTCAGGCTAACATCGAACTCAACTATGCTTTTAAATTTATGAGAATTTTGATTTTGATTTTGACTTACATCTTCGATATATGGGGATTTTTTATAGGACTTATCATAGCCATAACACTTATCGCCACAAATAAAACTATCACAGGAAGAGGATATTTATATCCTGTAATACCCTTTAATTATCACGACTTCAAATATAAATTTTTAAGACTTAAAATCCGCTCAAAACCCCGAAAAACAAAGCAGAAAATGTAATATAAAAGTAAAATTATAACAATTGACTATTGTACCTCCGTATGCTATAATTAAGATATCATAAAATAGCTTTATGTATCAAAAGATTATAAAAACGGAGGTACAATTATGAGAAAGACAAGTAAGATTGTGTCATTACTCTTAACATTAGTGATGATATTCGGCATTGCCGTTCCCATGACAGTGTCAGCGGACACCCTTTCATTTACGGATGTTCCCACAACACACAATTACCACGAAGCAATTATGAACCTTGTTGCTGAAGGTATTGTAAACGGTATGGGTGATGGCACCTACAATCCTGAAGGTGCTGTAACAAGAGAGCAGTTTGCAAAGATTATTTGCTATGCATTATCAGTTGGCGAACTTACATATTCTCCTGAAGAGAAAAACATCTTTATAGATGTTGCTCCTGACCGTTGGTCTTCAGACAATATCAAAACAGCTTATAAATTAGGCATCATCAATGGTATGGGCGACGGAACATTTGCTCCCGAAAGCAATGTATTGTATGAACAGGCAGTAAAAATGGCAGTTTGCGCATTGGGTTATACAACAGCCCATGCTGACCGTGAAGGCGGATATCCTATGGGATATATGGCGATTGCCAACAGAGCAGGCCTCATAAAAGGCATCAAAGACGCAAAACAGGGTCAGCCTTTAAACCGTGGTGCGGTTGCAAAACTTGTTGACAATATGCGTGATGCAAACCAGATTACCGACGGTGAAGAGACAGAATCACTCCGTGACCAGACAGTAGAAAAATCACAGAAGTACGAAGGTCGCGTAATTGGTTTATATGGCAGATCCTTGTACGCAGACGAAGATGCAAGTGAAGCTAATAAATACCAGATTGAAATCGAAAAAGGCTCAACAAGAAAGATTTTTGTTGCATCTGACTTAAATCTTGATGTTGAGACATATCTCGGAAGAAGTGTTACTGTATATTACAGCAATGACGATTTTGAAGATTATCCTTCAATCACAAATATTTCACTTCAGTCAGGTAAAAATAAACAGGTTAAAATTGACATTGATCTTATCCGCAGATATGGTTCTGACAATATCGAATATTATGAAAACGCTAACAGTGAAAAATCAAAAGAAATTGAATTTTTAAGTTCAACAAAAGTAGTATATAACGGTCAGGCAACAGAAAGCTCATTGCAGGATGTTCTTGATGAAAATATTGAAAATGTAGGTACAGTTACACTTATCTATTCAACATCAAGCGAAAAAGCAGATGTGGCTTTTGTAAAGGCGTATGATACGTTTGTTGTTAATTCCATTGACCTTACAAATTACAAACTAACCTATGATGGTGGAGATACAGACATACTTGACGTGACAGACAGAAGCAAAAATGTTACAATTAAGAACGCGGGTAAGGACTACGAATTCTCAAGAATTAAGAAAAACAATATCATTTCAATCGCTGAAAGCGAAGATGGAAAATATATTGAAGCTTTAGTTTCTACAAAAACTGCATCAGGTACAGTAGAATTAAATGACGAAGACTCAATCGTTCTTGACTCATCACCAAACACAACGTACTATATGAGCAGTATCTTAACAGATACACAAAGAACTGATTTAGACGTTGGAAACTATGTGACATTATACCTTGATGCCTTCAATAGAATAGCAAAATGCGTTGTTTCTGAAAAAGGAACATTCGTTTTCGGTTATCTTTCGCAGATAGAAGTACCTGAAAGAAAAAATGATAAATTTGAAGTAATGATTCACACACCTGGCAAAGTTAGCGGAGAAGCTTACACCCTTGCTGATAAAGTAAAGGTTGACAATGAAACATACGATTCAATTGATGAAGCTGGTGATATCGAATATAAATTAAGGATAGCAGCACTCACAAGCGGTGTAAACTCTGAAATTGACGAAGTAGAACCCGAAGGCACAACATATTCACAGCCTGTAAAGTTTATAGCCAATGGAACTGTTATCCAGGCACTTCTTACAAATAAAGCTACAAGTTCATCTTCAAACACAAGACTTGATCTTGAAAAATATGTAACAGGCGACGGATTGGAATGTAAAGTAGACAAAACAAGACTTGGTACGTACAAAATCTCATCTTCAACAAAAATTATGTTTATCCCATCTGATAGAACATATGGTAAATACGAGAAAAAGACCGCAAGCTATTTTGTAAAGGGTAAATCGTACTATGTTCAGCTTGCAGGTGTTTCAAGCAGTACAGCGAGCATGATTTATGTTTACGGCATAGCAGATGGCGAAGGCGACATCACAGGCATTGAAGGTCTCACAGAAGAGTGTAAGCCCATGATTGTAACACACTCAAGAGCTGCAACAAGTGACAGTGGACATAGACTTAAACTTCTCGATGTTATAACAAACGAAGAAGTGACCGTTTATGAAGGTGATTACGATGGTGCAGAAGATATCAGCACATTGGAAATCGGTGATGTAATCAGAATTGCTTATGAAACAGAAGAAGACGAAAACGGAGAAGAGATAAATTATGCAACAGCTCATCAGGTTCTTGCAGTTGCAGCGGATGTAGTTGCAGATGATGTAGCCGCAGATGATATTATCTACGAAGAAGGAACCAAAGATGGTTTAGATGCAGAATTTAGAACAGTTATAGGTACTGTAAGAATTAAAGAAGAATATTCATTAGGAATCCGCTTCGACGCAAACGAAGATTCTGATAATACAGAAGAAACTCATACTTATGTTGATACTGCAAAAGTTTATACTATTGATACACAGTATTCGGGATCTGATGTTGTAAATGAAGGCGTATATGGCGAAATTGGTGTAGATTCAAGAATATTAATCTTCACAGAAGAAGATACAGTTAAAGCAATTATCTTATTCAGAGGCGAAACAGAAGACGACGAATAATTAAAAATTAAAGGTTGCGCGAACTTAGCGCAACCTTTTTTTATTGACTTTAAAAAAATATAGTATTATACTAATATGGTAAAGGAGGGCAAGATATGAACAGAGAAGAATCAATGAAGTTTATAGAAAATTCCCAGAAATTCGGTTCCCGTTTAGGACTTGACCGAATAAAAAAACTCTGTGAACTTTTGGGCAACCCTCAGGATGATTTGAAGTTTATACATATAGCAGGCACAAATGGAAAAGGCTCAACATCTGTATTTATAAATAATATATTAATTGATGCAGGCTATAAAACGGGGCTTTACACATCGCCCTTTATCTATGAATTCAATGAGCGAATACAGATAAATAACAAAAATATTTCTGACACTGACCTTACAGAAGTTATGTCTGATGTGGCAGAAAAAGTAAGAATAATGATTGAAGAAGGCTACGAGCATCCTACGGAATTTGAACTTATTACAGCTGCAGCGTTTCTTTATTTCAAAAAAGAAAACTGCGACATTGTAGTTTTAGAAGTAGGACTGGGCGGAATATATGACGCTACTAATATCATAAAAACTACAGAACTTTCCGTGATTACCTCAATCGACCTTGACCATACAGATTACCTTGGTAATACTATAACAGAAGTAGCAAAGAATAAATGTGGTATCATAAAAGAAAACACACCTGTACTTTCATATATGTATCAAAAAAATGATGCACTTTCAGTTATAGAAAATACAGCACAAAAAATGAATTCGCCGCTTATAGTGGCAGAAGAAAAAGACTTGCATATAAAAGAAACATCTCTTTCAGGAAATAAATTTATATATGACAGAGAAGAGTACAAAACAAGTCTTTTAGGCATATATCAGATATACAACGCAATTACCGCCATAAATACGGCAAAAATCTTAAAAGAAAATGGATGGGTAATTTCAGGAGAAAACATCAAAAATGGCATATACGCGGCAAAATGGCCTGCAAGATTTGAAATTTTAAGAAGCAACCCAACAGTAATTGCAGACGGTTCTCATAACAGCGACGGAATGAAAGCATTTACCCAGACAGCCAAGAAAATCTTAAACGGCAAAAAAGTAATTGCAGTATTCGGAATGTTAAAGGACAAGGACTATGAATTCTGTATGAAAGAACTTTTGTCAATCTGTGATACGGTAGTTATAACAGAAGTTGACAATCCCCGCAAAGAGAGTGCAGAAAAACTTACAGAATGTGCTGCGAAATATTTCAAAACAGTATACACCGAAAAACAAAATGACCGTGCCGTAAAACGCGCACTGTCCCTTGCAAAAGAAAACGATGTAATAATTGCACTTGGTTCTTTATATATGATGAACAA
>JAZOSI010000029.1:0-3416 GCA_045657065.1 Congzhengia sp.
GATGACTTTAAGTCAATGGGAAAAAGCTCGCCATTTACGGGGACGAAAGTTTTTGGTAAATGTATGGCAACATTTAAAGATGGCAAACTCGTATGGAGGGAAGAAAAATGACAAGTGCATTCTATCAGGTAGTAAGCAATGATCAGCTTACCGATAATGTATATAAAATGGTGCTTGGTGGAGATACATCATCGATTACTGCTCCCGGGCAATTTATAAATATCAAGTTAGATGGTTTCTTTTTAAGACGCCCCATTTCAATTTATGACTGGAGTGACTCAACACTTACTATAATCTACAAGGTTGTAGGCGAGGGAACAGAGGCTATGGCGAAAATAGAAGAGGGTAAAGAACTCGATTGTCTTGTTGGTCTTGGCAATGGCTTCGATACATCATTGAGTGGGGATAATCCCGTGCTTATTGGTGGTGGTGTAGGTGTTCCGCCTATGTACGGACTTCTCAAGAAATTAGTTGCAGAAGGTAAAAAACCTAGCGTGATTCTTGGTTTTAATACAAAGGCAGAAGTTTTTGCTGAAAGTGAATTCGCGGCCCTCAGCGAAAATGTATATGTTACAACTGTTGACGGAAGCTACGGTACAAAAGGTTTTGTTACCGATGTTTTAAAGGATATTGACTATACATATTTTTACACCTGCGGTCCTATGCCTATGTTTAACGCTATTGAAAAAACTGCAGTCGGTTCAGGTCAGTTCAGCTTTGAAGAGCGTATGGGTTGCGGTTTTGGTGCTTGTATGGGTTGCACCTGCAAGACAAAATACGGAAACAAAAGAATCTGCAAAGACGGTCCCGTCTTGGTAAGGGAGGAAATAATATGGTAAACACAAAAGTAACCCTTTCGGGTATTGAACTTGATAACCCTATAATCCCTGCCAGTGGCACATTTGGTTTCGGTTATGAATTTGCAGAGCTTTATGATATAAATGTTTTAGGTACATTTTCTTTTAAGGGAACAACAAAGGATGCCCGTTTCGGAAATCCTACTCCCAGAATTGCAGAATGTCGCGAGGGTATGATAAATTCCGTAGGATTGCAGAACCCCGGCGTTCATAAGGTAATCGAAGAAGAATTGCCTAAACTCAAAAAATGCTTTAACAAACCCGTTATGGCAAATATAAGCGGATTTTCGGTTGATGAGTATGTCTATACTTGTGAATTGTTAGATAAAGAAGAACAGGTTGGTTGGCTGGAAGTAAATATTTCCTGCCCCAATGTTCACAACGGCGGTATGGCTTTCGGTACATCAGCGGAGGCTGCTGAAAGCGTAGTAAAAGCCGTGAAAAAAGTTACAACAAAGCCTGTATATGTAAAGCTTTCGCCCAATGTTACAGACATCGTGTCCATTGCCAAGGCATGTGAGGCGGCGGGTGCTGACGGTATCAGCTTAATCAATACACTTTTAGGCATGAAGATAGATTTAAAGACCAAAAAACCCGTAGTTGCCAACAAGATGGGCGGTTTTTCGGGTCGTGCCATATTCCCTGTGGCGGTTCGTATGGTTTATCAGGTGGCGGAAGCCGTTAAAATCCCGATAATCGGTATGGGCGGCGTAGCTTGTGCTGAAGATGTTATAGAAATGATGCTGGCAGGTGCTACGGCAGTTGAAGTAGGGGCAGAAAATCTTATTAACCCCTATGCTTGCCGTGACATTATAGAAGCACTTCCTGCCACAATGGAAAAATACGGAATAAATAATTTAAAAGATATAATAGGAGGCGCTCACTAATGGGTAAAGACGTAATTATTGCCTGTGACTTTGCAGGAAAAGCAGAAGCGTTAAGCTTTTTGGACAAGTTCACAGAAGAAAAACCTTTTGTTAAAATCGGTATGGAGCTTTTCTATGCTGAAGGTCCTGAAATAGTAAGAGAAATCAAGGATCGTGGTCACAAAATCTTTTTGGATTTGAAACTCCACGATATTCCTAACACAGTAAAAAAATCTATGGCGGTTTTATCTCGTCTTGATGTTGATATGTGTAACTTACACGCCGCAGGCACATCTGCTATGATGACAGCTGCAATCGAAGGATTGACTCGTGATGACGGCACACGCCCCTTGCTTATTGCAGTAACACAGCTCACATCTACCAGTCAGGAAAGAATGACGGATGAAATTTTAATAGATAAGCCCATTGATGAAGTTGTTATGAGCTATGCAAAATGTGCAAAAGACTCAGGACTAGACGGTGTAGTATGTTCACCCCTCGAGGCCGGCAAGGTTCACGCTCATTGCGGTAGCGACTTTTTAACAGTTACACCCGGTGTAAGATTTGCAGACGGTGAAATAGGCGACCAGGTTCGTGTTACAACACCTGAGCGCGCTAAAGAAATCGGCTCTGACTACATCGTAGTAGGTCGTCCCATTACAGCAGCAGATGATCCTGTTGCAGCATACAGAAGATGTGTAAAAGAATTTGTAGATTAAGAGGTATAAAAAATGGAAAAATTGATTGCAAAAGATTTATTGGAAATTAAAGCAGTATTCTTGCGTCCCGAAGAACCCTTCACATGGGCAAGCGGAATCAAAAGCCCTATCTACTGTGACAACAGATTAACCCTTACAGCACCGGTCGTTCGTGACCATGTTGAAAACGGTCTCGTAGAAAAAATCCGTGAAAACTATCCTGAAGCAGAAGTTCTGATGGGTACATCAACAGCAGGTATCGCTCACGCGGCTATCTGCGGTCACATTATGGGACTTCCTATGGGTTATGTTCGTTCAGGCAACAAAGACCACGGTAGACAGAATAAAATCGAAGGTAAACTCTTACCCGGTCAGAAAGTCGTAGTAGTAGAAGACCTTATCTCTACCGGCGGCAGCGTTATCGAAGTTGTAGAAGCTCTTCGTGAAGCAGGTGCAGAAGTGTTAGGTATTGTAAGTATCTTTACATACGGCATGAAAAAAGGTTTAGAAAGACTTGAGGTTGCAAATGTTAAAAATGTAAGCCTTTCAAACTTTGATGCAGTTGCAGAAGTTGCGGCAGAAACAGGTTACATCAGACCTGAAGATGTAGAGCGTCTTATTGCGTTCCGCAATAATCCCTCTGACGAATCCTGGATTAAATAATAAAAAAGGAGAGTGTACATTATGAGAAATGTACTCGATATTCTGGACCTTTCAAAGGAAGAAATTGCAGAGCTTATAGCTACTGCTGAAGATATCAGTGAAAATCCTGAAAAGTATCAGGAAAAGTGTCGTCATAAAAAACTCGCTACACTTTTCTTTGAACCATCGACAAGAACACGCTTAAGCTTTGAAGCGGCAATGTATGAACTTGGGGGAAATGTACTCGGATTTTCTGATGCGGCAAACTCTTCATCATCTAAGGGTGAAAGCCTTTCCGATACAATCCGTGTTGTAAACAATTACGCAGATATTATCGCTATGCGTCATCCCAA
>JAZOSI010000030.1:0-22003 GCA_045657065.1 Congzhengia sp.
ATTACATTACAAAGTTTAGTTGTAATACTTTTTTCTGTAAGTTCATATACAGCCTTTTTAATAAGTCTTTTTGTGATATATTTGTCCTGATTTATAAGTTCTGACAGATCGTATGAAATATATCCTTTATGAACATTTGCATTTTTTTCAAAGATTGAGTGGACATTTTTCTCGATATATTCATTTGCTTCGTCAAAATTTTCGATTTCTGTCAGAAAAACATCTGAAAAACTCTCGTTAAATTCCTTTTTTAAAAGTGGAATAACAATATTTCGCATTTTGTTTCGTGAAAAGTCATTTTCGAAATTGGTGTAATCTGTGACAAAGTTAAGACCTTTACACTTGATATACTCTTCGATTTCTTGCCTTTTTAAGCACAAGACAGGTCTTATTACATCAAAATCGTTGAAAGCCGGAATTCCTGACAAGCCTTTTAAATCTGTGCCTCTTACAAGGCGCATAAGAACAGTCTCAATATTGTCATCAGCATTATGAGCAGTTGCTATTTTGTTGGCTGAAAGAGATTCTTTAAGCTCGTTAAAGAAATCATATCTTGCCTTTCTGCCAGCTTCTTCGCACGAAAGTTTTAAATTCTGTGATAAAGCGTTGACATCTACTTTTTTACTGTAAAAGGGTAGACCATAACACTTTGAAATACTTTCTACAAATTTTTCATCTCTGTCTGCATCTTCTCCTCTTAAACAGTGATTTAAATGAGCTACATAAAGTTTTAACGAAAGTTCTTCTTTTAATTCAGTTAAAATATGAAGCATACAAACAGAATCCGCACCGCCTGAAACCGCGCAGATAACTGAATCTCCGAAATTCAACAATTTGTTATCTTTGATGTGATTTAAAACTTTGGCTTTCATATTTTAACCTGCTTTTAGTGTGTATTATCTCTTTCAAGGAAGCGTGTATATTCGCCCTGGAATCCAAGATCTATTGTACGCAAAGAACCACTTCTGTTTTTTGCTATGTTGAGTTTAACAAGATTTCTGTTGTCAGGGTCTTTGTCGTCACGATATAAAAACATAACGATATCTGCATCCTGCTCGATAGAACCTGATTCACGAAGGTCAGAAAGTTTAGGACTTGAATCATCGCTTCGTTTTTCCGACGCACGGGAAAGCTGAGAAAGTGTAAGAATCGGAACATCAAGCTCTTTGGCTAAAATTTTCAAAGAACGAGACATATCAGAAACTTCCTGTTGTCTGCTTTCTGCACGGTTACCCTGCATCAACTGTAAATAGTCAATTACAATTAACCCGAGACCGCATTCTGCTTTAAGTCTTCTGCATGCGGCTCTTATATCTGCAACCTTAACTCCTGTTTTTTCGTTTATATAGATAGGTGCTTTACCCAAAGAATTAAGTGCGAGTGCTATTTTTTCCCAGTCGCTGTCATCAAGTTCGCCACTTTTTAAGTGAGCGTTATCAATAAGCATCTCTGAACTCATAATTCTTGTGGCAAGCTGAGGTCCGGACATTTCCAAACTGAATATTGCGACAGGAACATTGCCTTTTATGGCAGCATTGGCAGCGATATTTAAAGCAAAACTTGTTTTACCTACACTGGGACGTGCTGCAAGTATAATAAGGTCTGACTTCTGCAAACCATTGAGCTCTGCATCAAGAGAAGAAAAACCTGTTGGAACACCAGTTAATTTTCCTTTGTTACTATAAATAGCAGTTAGATTTTCATGAGTATCGATTAATATATCCTTGATGTGTTTTAATCCGCTGCTTTTGTTTTCCAAGGCATCAAAAATAAGCTTTCCTGCCACATCTGCAACTTCTGTCGCATCAGAGCCTGCATCTAAACTCTGGTCTTTGATTTTTTGAGCAACTTCTGCGAGTTTTCTTCTCAGGGATTTTTCGCGTATAATTTCTATGTGCTGCTCTAAATTCGCCGTTGTGGGAAGAGTAGAAGCAAGGTAAGACAAATACTGTATACCACCAGTTGCTTCTAATGTTCCTGCAGTATTGAGTTCTTCTGAAACAGTAACAAGATCAATAGCTGCATTGCGGTTAAAAAGAGAAGTCATAGCAGAAAAAATCTTCTTGTTAGCTTCTATGTAAAAATCTGCTTCATTCAGACTTTCAAACGCAGTTGTAACACATTCGCGGTTAATGAGCATAGCACCCAAAACCGACTGTTCTGCTTCTTTGTTATGAGGCATAGCGCTTTGTATTATATTTTCATTTTGAATATCCATTGTGAATACAGCCCCTTTTGTAAATTAATCAATTATAACGGGAGAACTTCAACTTTAACTTTGGCAGAAATGCCGGGGTAAACCTTGATAATTGCCTCTGTAACACCTAAAGTTTTTATGCTATCAATCTGTACTTTCTTTTTGTCAACTTCAAGATGAAGCTGCATTTTGATTTCGTTAGCCACATCCTGAGCAGTGATGGAACCAAAAAGTTTGCCATTATCACCTGATTTTGCTTTAAAAGTAACCTTCTGACCTTCTAATTTGTCAGCAAGTTCTTTAGCTCTCATTTCTTCCTGATTTTTGTGGAACGCAGCTGCACTTTTTTTACCTTCTAGTTCATTGATGGCAGTTTTGTCAGCAACTACTGCAAGACCTTTAGGAAGTAAAAAGTTTTTTGCATATCCGTCTGATGCATTTATCAAATCGCCTTTTTTTCCCTGGCCTTTAACATCGGCTTTTAAAATCACTTTCATATTAAATCCTCATTTCGTGTATTAGTTTGTATTATCGTTATAATATTCTTCGATAGCTTCGATAAGAGCACGTTTTGCACTGTCTGTATCGGTGTTTTCAAGCTGTGCACCTGCAATTGTGAGGTGACCGCCGCCGCCTAATTTCTCCAAAATCAGCTGAACATTTATCTCGCCTAAAGAGCGTCCGCTGATGTTGATGATTTTACCATTCTGACAAATTACAAAGGATGCTATAACGCCTTTGATGTTAAGTAATTCGTCAGCAGTTTGCGCGATTACTGTATTGTTTACATTACAAGTTTCAGGAACAATACTTACAGCGATGTTATTCTTTATCAATTCTGCATTTTTAATTATTTCAGAGCGTTTTATATAGGTTTCCAAATCCTGCTGGAACATTGTCTTAACAGCGATGGTATCTACGCCTTGTTTTCTTAAAAATGATGCTGCCTCAAAAGTTCTTACGCCTGTTTTGAATGTAAAGTTTTTGGTATCAATCACAATACCGGAATAAAGCGCTTCAGCTTCAAACTTGGTAAGGGACATCTTGTTTGAAGTGTACTGAAGAATTTCAGTAATCATTTCACAAGTAGAAGAAGCATAGGGTTCGTGATATACGAGCGCAGGATGTTCTATGAAATCTGCATTTCTTCTGTGATGATCTATTACAACAACCTGCTTAACATTGTCAAGTAATGTTGCATCTTCTAAAAGTGATGTCTTATGAGTATCAACCAAAATAACAAGCGTTGAGGGTGTTATTCTGAATTTTGCTTCTTCGTTTGTAATTACGAAATCGCTATATTCTTCTGAAATGTCAAGCTTTGATAGGAGATTACCTACTGATTTGTCATAGCTTTCCATTGCGATTGACATTGGTTTGTTATGAATACGACATATTCTCGACAATCCCAACGCTGCACCAAAACCGTCAAAATCTGCATTTTTATGAGTGAGAACAATTACATTGTCGGCACTGTTTATAAGACCTGCTAAAGCATGGCTTACAACTCTTGCTTTAACACGTGTGCTTTTTTCAAGTTCTTTTGTAGCACTGCCATAGAAACGGAACTGCTCAGCGTCTTTAATTACTGCCTGGTCACCACCGCGTCCTAAAGCCATATTCAATGCATTTTTTGCAAAATCATCATTTTCGGATAATGTTTTACCGTTAAGTCCTATTCCTATACTGATGGACGCAGGAATAGTATTGTTTGCGTTTGTTTCGCGAATTTTGGTTAAAACTTCGAACTTATTTTTAATAAATTTTTCCAGATATTTATATTCAAAAGCAATGAAGTACTTATCTTTTTCGTATTTTAATAAAATACCATTATTTTCTTCGGCCCAGTCATTTATAATCTTATAAAGTTCTGCCTGAAGTTGAGGAACTGACGCTGACGGGGTAGAGTCCATAAGTTCATCATAATTATCAACGGACACAAAACAAGCAAAAATCTTTTCTGCGATATATTTCTCGCGAAGCTCTGCCACAGAGGTTATATCTTCAAGATAAAGCAATGTAATAGCTCTGCCGGACTCTGCTATTTTTTGAGGTGTATTTGTTATCGCTTTGTAAACAGTATCATTATAATTAAGCTCAAATACAGAACCTGATTTATTTTCCGGACGGAGAAGTGAAGTGTCAAAGTTTTCAAACAAATCAGTAATTGTGCTTTCGTTAAGATTTTTTTCGGCGAAAACATCCTTAAAATCACCATTATACCAAATCACAAAGCCTTCCGAATCCAACAAAACAATAGGCAAAGGAAAAGAAAGCAAGCTATCGTTGCTGTTATTGGCGCTAAGAGTTACTCGTTCGATCATATCGGCAATCTTTTTGCCGGAAAAATAGCGCAAAATAAGATTTGCTGTCAAAATAATAACAGACAATGCCAACTGCACAATGCCTAACCAATAAATGTCCGTAAAAAGCATAAGTATGCCTAAAACTACAAAAGCTAAAACATACAGATCGTTGGAAATATAATTTTTCGAATTCTTTTTGTTGTTCATAAAAATCTCCTTTTCAAAAAGGGATTATTGTTTAAATTTTTCGCGGTAGTTTACAAAACTATCCATAACACCCATTACAGATAAAATCATAAAAGGAAAGCCAATAAATATGACGCTTACTGCAAGGATGACAACTGCGATAATTTTACCTGACGTTGGATTTTTGGCTCTTTTCTTAAGAATATATGCCAGTAGAGAAAAGCCAAACATAAAAAAGATAAATGATGATACAAGCGCTACATTTACAATGGCATCTGCAAAAATGTTTTCTGCAGGCAAAATCAAACTGATACCCATAAGCACCAAAAATGATATGCCAAAATTTTTGTCTGCGTGCCACTGTGATAGACTTATAAAATCTGAGAATTCTGATTTTGATTTTTTCAGTACAGATTTAAATGCTAACAAGAGTAAAATCCCGTAACACATACAGAAAATTATAATAAAAGCCGGCATAAATTTCAAGAATACTGAAAGTAATTCTGATGCGATTGCGTTGTAGTCTGTTTGTGAAATGGTGCCTTCGTACAAAGGATAAGCAGAAGAAATCACTTCTGTAAGCATGGACGAAAAATTAAGCGCTATTCCTGACAATTTCATATTTATAACCATATAAAGCACATATATAAATGTTACAATAAACAAAGTTTTGAACTGTGAAAACTTCAGATTGCAGCTGATTCCTAAAGAAATACCACAAAGTATTACAGGAAGTGCAGAGAGAAGTGCGACAAAAGACCTTCCGAACAATCCGAAAACCGCAGCAATCAATCCACAGAGCAAAACAACATAACCGTAGTGGTGTTTTGTAACGGAATAACCAACTAATGCAGCAGTGTATGCAAGAAAAATCAATCCTATAATTCCGGAAATATTAGCGGAAACTACTGTTAGAATTACTGCAATAATTGCTGTAATTATGTAATTTTTAAGGTCATTTTTTATCAATTGAATATACCTCAGCTCATAATATCGTAACTTATATTCTAACACAATAATTTTAAAATATCAACAGTAAAATTAAATTAATGTAACAAAGGCCGAAATTAGCAATATTTTCTTGATTTTTACTTATTATTATGTTATAATATTAACGTTTTGAGACGCTTGGTGTTTTAAGATGTAAGAGATAAGCACCAAAACGGTAAAATGTTTGATGTTTATTTCTTATTTCTTATTACCAAGCGATCAAAACAAAATACCCGTTTTGCCCGCAAATCGGTGTATTTAAAATAAATCGCGCGGGCAGAAAGGTAATGAATAAAATGTACAAAAGCTTTAAGACAGAATTTGCAGGCAGACCTTTAGAGATCGAAACAGGTAAGTTTGCAGAATTAGCAGGCGGCGCAGTTATGGTAAGATACGGTGAAACATGTGTTTTATCTACCGCTACAATGGCAGCAAAACCCAGAGAAGGTATCGACTTTTTCCCTTTAAGTGTTGACTTTGAGGAAAAACTCTATTCAGTAGGCAGAATCCCCGGTGGATTTACAAGACGTGAAGGTAAACCTTCAGATAAGGCTGTTTTAACATCTCGTGTTATTGACAGACCTATCCGTCCTTTATTCCCCAAAGATTTAAGAAACGATGTTTCTGTTGTAAATACAGTAATGTCAGTTGATCAGGATTATTCACCTGAAGTTGCAGCGATGATTGGTACATCTGTTGCGCTTTCAATTTCAGAAATTCCGTGGAATGGTCCTATCGGTGGCGTGGTAATGGGTTATGTTGATGGCGAACTCGTTATTAACCCCACACTTGCAGAAAGAGAAAAGAGCGACCTTTACTTAACAGTTGCTGGTTCAAAAGAAAAGGTTGTTATGATTGAAGCAGGTGCTAAAGAAGTAAAAGAAGACGTAGTTTTCGATGCTATCATGATGGCACACGAAGAAATCAAAAAAGTATGCGACTTTATCGCTGGCATTCAGGCTGAAGTTGGTAAAGAAAAAATCAAATACGAACCCCACGTTGTTGACGAAGAACTCTACAACGACATCAAAGACTTCGGTATGGAAAAACTCAAAGTCGCTATCGATACAGATGACAAAAATGTTCGTGAAGCAAACTTAAAAGTTTTCTACGAAGAATTATACGCACATTTAGAAGGCAGATACTCAGAAGAAGAAAACGGCGCAGAAGTTACAGAAGCTGTAGAAAAGCTCATGAAATATATCGTTCGCCGTTGGATTTTAGACGAAGGAAAGCGTGTTGACGGTCGTGGCATCACAGATATAAGACCTTTAAGTGCTGAAGTTTCTATACTTCCCAGAACACACGGTTCAGGTCTTTTTGCACGTGGACAGACACAGGTATTGACAATCGCAACACTTGGTCCTGTTGGCGAAGCACAGATGCTTGACGGTATCGATGCAGAAACAGAAAAAAGATACATTCATCACTATAATTTCCCATCATACAGTGTAGGTGAAACAAGACCTTCTCGTGGCCCCGGCAGACGTGAAATCGGTCATGGTGCGTTAGCAGAACGTGCTTTAGAACCCGTTATTCCTTCAGAAGAAGAATTCCCCTATGCATTAAGACTTGTATCTGAAGTACTTTCATCAAACGGTAGTACATCACAGGCAAGTGTATGTGGTAGCACATTGGCATTGATGGATGCTGGTGTTCCGATTAAGGCTCCTGTTGCAGGTATCTCTGTAGGTCTTGTAACAGAAGGCGAAAGATTTATCACAATGGTTGACATCCAGGGCGTAGAAGATTTCTACGGCGATATGGACTTCAAAGTAGCAGGTACAAAAGAAGGTATCACAGCTATCCAGATGGATATTAAAATCGACGGTTTAACACCTGAAATCATCAAGCAGGCTTTTGCACAGACAAAAGAAGCAAGAAACTACATCTTAGATGAAGTTATTTTAAAAGCAATTCCCGAACCCCGTGCAGAACTTTCAAAATATGCTCCTAAAATCTACACAATGCATATTGACAAAGATAAAATCCGCGATGTTATCGGTTCAGGTGGTAAGGTAATCCAGAAGATTATCGCTGAAACACAGACAAAGATTGACATTGAAGACGATGGTACAATTTACATTGCTACAAGCGATGAAACAATGGCTAACAAAGCTATGGAAATCATTAACGCTATTTGTGGTAACATCGAAGTTGGTGCAATCTTCAAAGGCACAGTTACAACAGTAACAACATTTGGTGCTTTTGTCGAATTTATCCCCGGCGTTGAAGGTTTGGTTCATATTTCTAAACTCGAAAACAGAAGAGTAGCTAAGGTTGAGGATGTAGTAAATGTTGGCGATGAAATTATGGTAAAAGTTATGGAAGTTGATTCAAAAACCGGCAAAATCAGTCTTTCAAGAAAAGATGCTATTGCTGAAATTGAAGGCGTTAAAGAAGAAAACGAATAATTTCCTATCGGAGGCTAATTATGAAAATTACTTTAAAAGACGGCAAACTATTAGAATATAGCGAACCTAAGCCGCTTTATGCTATTGCAGGTGATATAAGCGAAGGACTTGTGCGTGCGTCACTTGCTGCTGAAGTGAATGGAAAAGTTTTAGGAATGGGAGAAGTAATCGAAAGTGATGTTAACATCACTTTCCTTACTTTTGATGACCAGAAAGGTAAAGATGTCTTAAGGCATACAGCTTCTCATATACTAGCTCAGGCAGTAAAAAGACTTTACCCTGAGGCAAAGCTTGCAATTGGTCCTGCTATTGAAAATGGTTTCTATTATGATATTGATTGCGAAGTTTCTTTTACTCCTGAGATTTTAACCAAAATCGAAGCAGAAATGAAAAAAATCGTAAAAGAAAATCTTCCTGTTAAAAAATTCGTAAAATCAAGAGAAGATGCTTTGAAATATTTTAACGAAAAAGGCGAAATATATAAAGTAGAGCTTATAGAAGATTTACCTGAAGATGCTGAAATCTCTTTTTACGAACAGGGAGAGTTTACTGACCTTTGTGCAGGACCTCACGTATCATCTACAAGCAAAGTAAAGGCATTTTGCTTGACAGGTACAGCGGGCGCATATTGGCGCGGTGATGAAAAAAATAAAATGCTCCAGAGAATCTACGGAACAGCATTTTTAAACAAAACTGATATGGAAGAATTTCTGGCAGCACAGGAAGAAGCAAGAAAACGCGACCACAACAAACTTGGCCGTGAACTTGATATTTTTACCACAGTTGATGTTATAGGCCAGGGATTACCGCTTTTGCTTCCTAAAGGCACAAAAATCATCCAGACACTCCAGAGATGGGTAGAAGACTACGAAGAAGCGCACGGCTGGCTTCGCACAAAGACACCTTTAATGGCAAAAAGCGACCTCTATAAAATCTCAGGCCATTGGGACCATTATTTAGACGGTATGTTTGTAATGGGTGATCCCGAAAGTGATAAAGAAGTATTTGCACTTCGTCCCATGACATGTCCCTTCCAGTATCAGGCTTATCTTTCAAAAATGAGAAGTTACAGAGATTTACCTCTTCGTTATGCTGAAACATCAACACTTTTCAGAAATGAAGCATCAGGCGAAATGCATGGTCTTATTCGTGTTCGTCAGTTTACTATCTCTGAAGGTCATTTGATGTGCAGACCTGATCAGTTGGAAGAAGAATTCAAAGCTTGTCTTGAAATGACAAACTATATGTTAAAGACATTAGGTCTTTATGAAGATGTTTCATACAGATTCTCACAGTGGGATCCTGATAACCGCGAAAAATATATCGGAACAGAAGAGCAGTGGGATGAAGCTCAGGGTGTAATGAAAAACATTCTTGACGATCTTGGTCTTGAGTACAAAATCGGTATTGGCGAAGCTGCTTTCTACGGCCCTAAACTTGACATCCAGATAAAGAATGTTTTTGGTAAAGAAGATACACTTATCACAATTCAGGTTGACCAGATGCTGGCTGAAAAGTTTGGTATGGAATATACTGATAGTGATGGTTCTAAGAAAAATCCTTATATTATTCACAGAACTTCAATCGGTTGTTACGAAAGAACTTTGGCTCTTCTTATTGAAAAGTATGCAGGTGCTTTCCCCACGTGGCTTGCACCCGTTCAGGTTAAGATTCTTCCTATCACCGATGCACAGAAAGAATATGCAAGAGAATACGCACAGGTTCTTCGTGCTAATGGAGTTATGGTTGAAGTTGATGACAGAAATGAAAAAATCGGCTATAAAATCAGAGAAGCACAGCTTGAAAAAGTTCCCTATATGCTTATCGTTGGCGAAAAAGAAATTGAAGCAGGAGCAGTAGCTATTCGTTCAAGACGCCAGGGTGATTTAGGTCAGGTTTCAAAAGACAAGTTTATCGCCGACATCACAGAAGAAATCAAAAACAAGGTGAGATAACATGGATGAAAAATATACAGGATCTGGAGATTATGTTGTTGTAAGAGCGGAAGAAGATGGTGTATCAATCATCGGTCTTACCCGCGGACGTGACACAAAATTCCACCATACTGAAAAGTTAGATAAAGGCGAGGTTTATATCGCAGAATTTACAGAAATGACTTCAGCTATGAAAATAAAGGGCAATGCAACCATTTACTGTAAGCACGGAGTTATAAAATCTCAGGAATAACTTTTATAAGGAACGATTTTTATGTGGATTGTAATTTTTATTACACAGAATAAGGAAACTGCAAATCATATTATGGAGCTTCTTCGTGAAGCAGGACTTATAGTAAAACTTCGTACAACGGGCACAAAAGGTGACTCGTTGTACGGTTGCTTTGAAATTTTGCTTCCTGAGTCCGAAATTGAAGAAGGACACAAAGTATTGATTTCTAATTTCTTTTGATTGATTGAAAAAAATCATTTCACTCTCGGCAGAAAGGTTATGTTTTAAATGAAAAAAATTGGTGTTTTAACCAGCGGCGGTGACGCACCCGGTATGAATGCTGCAATTCGTGCAGTTGTTCGTTCAGCTGTTGCTGTTGGTATGGAAGTTATAGGTGTTAAAAAAGGTTATTTCGGACTTTTGGCAGGATTATTTCAGGAGATGGACGCTCGTTCGGTTTCTGATATTCTTCACAGAGGTGGCACTATTTTGCAGTCTGCCCGCTGTCCTGAATTTAAACTTCCTGAATCTATTGAAAAAGCAGTAAAAAATGCAGAAGAAGTAGGACTTGACGGTCTAGTTGTAATCGGTGGCGACGGTTCGTTCCGTGGCGCACGCGATTTGAGTTTGGCAGGACTTCCTACTGTTGGTATTCCTGGTACAATAGATAATGACATCGGATGCACAGATTATACGATAGGTTTCGATACAGCTCTCAATACCGTTCAGGATGCCATTGATAAAATTCGAGATACATGTCGTAGCCACGACCGTTGTTCTGTTGTAGAAGTTATGGGAAGAGATGCAGGATATATTGCAACAAATGTTGGTATTGCCTGCGGCGCTGAAGCTGTTATAATCCCGGAAAAAGACTTCGATTTCAGACGCGATGTTTTGTCTGTAATCAAAGAAGGCATTTCAAGAGGTAAGGAACAGCATCTCGTAATCGTAGCTGAAGGCGTTTCAAAAGACAATATGAGCACACTTAAAATGGCTAGCCGTATTGAAGAAGAAACAGGTATCGAAACAAGAGCTACAATCTTAGGTCACATTCAGCGTGGTGGTAATCCTACTGTAAAAGACAGAGTAACAGCCAGCAGAATGGGTGTTGCAGCCATTGATTTGTTGAATATGGGAATTGGCAACAGAATCGTTGCGGTACGTGAAGACAAAATCGTAGATTACGATATTTTAGAAGGTCTCAATATGTCAAAACAACTTGACAGTGAGTTAATCGGCGTTGCTGAACTTTTATCTTTATAAAGATTAGAATAAAAAAGAACTGCGGAATTTCCGCAGTTCTTTTTTATTCTACATATATATACGTTACATTAAATTCGTTGAACTTATCTAAATAATCTCCATCGAGCTTTGCTTCTGTAACGAAATAATTTATATCTTCAATAGGAGAGAGTTTATAAAAACCAACTCTTTCAATTTTTGAAGCATCACAGAGATAATACTTTTCAGTCGAATTCTTTATCATTTGCTTCTTGATAGCACATTCATGTTCATTGCTTTCTAAAATGCCATTTTCGGCTGAAACGCCTTTGCTCGAGAAAAAGAATTTAGTTGCAAAGAAATCGTTTGCAACCGCCTTTTCAGCAATATATCCAACTGTAGATTGGTTATTACTTACTATACCACCAATACTGACAACTTTGATTCCTTCGATATTTGCAAGTTCATTTATGACACGAAGCGAGTTGGTGATAACAGTAATATTCTTAATTTTTTTGATTTCTTTTGCGATATAGAATGTTGTAGTAGATGAGTCAAGAAAAACTGTATCACCTGGAATTACATAGCTTGCAGCAACACGCGCAAGCTTTTCTTTGACAACAAGGTTTGTTTGTTTTCTTTTTTCCAAAGACAATTCATACGAAGTATCAGATACAGGAACAGCACCGCCGTGCGTTCTTATTAAAGATTCCTGATTTTCGAGTTTTTCAAGGTCTCGTCTGATTGTTTCTTCGGTAACTCCAAGTTCTGTGCTGAGTTTACTTACCCATACAGCACCTTCCTGGCTAAGTTTTTCTAAAATTATTTTTTGGCGCTCTAATGCAAACATTTAGTCACCTCAAATTTTATTTCTTTTAATTATTTTTACTTTATCTCCGTTTCTCAAGAGAGTAGAGTTGGCATCGTCAGTATCTATGTGCATTTCGCATCTGAAATCATCGCGAACACGAACCTGAACATCATAGAATCTTGTAGGTTTAATACCTTCTACAACAACATCAACATATTCATTGTCTGAAATGTTGTTTGCAACAGCATATTCAGGATCAAGATGAATATGACGGTTTGCGATAATTACGCCTTCATTCAGATAAACTGTGCCACAAGGTCCTACAAGAACCAATCTCTCAGAACCTTTTATCTGACCTGACGGACGAACCGGAGGGCTTACTTTTAATATGAAAGTATCTGTCTTTGAGATTTCAACCTGTGTATCATTTCTCACAGGTCCTAAAACTCTTACTTTTTCGATAGATTTCAAAGAAGGTCCAACTAAAGTTACAAACTGGTCAGAAGCAAATTCTCTGCCCATAAGTGTCTTTTTCTTTGTCAATTCAAAACCTTCACCAAAGAGTATATCTAAATCTTTGCGTGATAAGTGAACATGACGCTGTGAAACACCTATTGTAACCTTATCTCTATTTTCTTCAAATTCAGCAACGGCTTTTTTTACCGCTTCAGCTATTTCCTTAATATCGTACATAATAATACACTCGCTTTATTTAGGATTATTCTTCAATATCAAAAAACTTGATTATTTCATCGTGAGGACGGGGAATAACTGCTTTACCAAAGATTCTGCCTAAAGTTTTTGCAGATTCTTCGCCGGCTTCAACAGCGGCTTTAACAGCAGCAACGTTGCCTTTTACAATAAATGTAACAAGACGACCGCCAAGGCGCTTTTCGCTGTGAATAAGGCTGACATCAGCCGCTTTTAACATGGCGTCCGCACCTTCGATAGATGCAATCAAACCTTCAACTTCCAAAAGTCCGATAGCTTCATTGTTGTTCTTGGGAGCTTTATAGTCTACACCAAGGAAACTTTTGGGGAGTTTTTTATTAAATTTATCTTTGTTGATATCGAGAAGATAAGCCATCTTTTCTACACCTATACCGGGGTTGGGTATAATGTGAGAAACGATGTATTTTCCTTCTGATTTTGCGTATTCCACGCCGGCTTCAACAGCAGCTCTTACTGCTGCAACTTCGCCTTCGAATTTAACAACCATAACCAACGGAGCAGGAACGTCCGGGCTTATCGGTCTGTTTCTGTCAAACGCGATGATTTTAACATCTGATGTTTTAGCAACAATATCTGCTACACAAACAGCAGTTGTGAAACTATATACTTCAACTAAACCTAATGCTTTCATAATATCCGTCCTTTATTTTGGATTATACAATACGAAGACCGTCAACCATAACGCATCTTCTTGCTCTTGTGAATGAATGAGCAGCGGTTAAACCTTCACCTGTGGGGCCTGCGATTGTAAAGGTTGTATAACCTTCTCCGCCTGCACCGATACCTGCGTATGAAGGAGCATTTTTAACAAAGATTGTTGTTTCAACTGCTTTTGCAAATGCTGTTAAATGGTCTATGTTCTTTGAATGGATGTGAGCAGTATGACGGTTGCCGTGTTCTGCTTTTACAGCCATTTTTATAGCTTCTTCTATCGTTTCAACGCGAACGATAGGAAGAATAGGCATCATCATTTCAACCTGCACAAAGGGGTGTAATTCGTCTGTTTCGCAGATGATAAGTCTTGCATCAGATGTGATACCAAGTTCTTTTAAGAAAAGACCTGCATCTTTACCTACCCATTTTTTGTTGATAGAGTATTTTCCATCTTTTTCAACTAACGCAATACCTTTTAATTTTTCTGCCTGTTCAGCGTTTAAGAAATAAGCGCCATTCTGTGTCATGTTATAAATGAGTTTATCTGCTATGTTAGAAAATGCAAAGCATTCTTTTTCTGCAATACAAGGTAAGTTATTATCAAAACTTGCGCCTGCGATAATATCTTTTGCAGCTTTTTCAATGTCTGCTGTATCGTCAACGATAACGGGAGGGTTACCTGCGCCAGCGCCGATAGCTTTTTTACCAGAGGAGAGAAGTGTTCTTACAACACCAGGGCCACCTGTTGCAACAAGCATCTTAACGATAGGAGATGTCATCATTTCTTTTGATGTGTCCATTGTGGGCTTGTAAACTGATACAACAAGGTTTTCAGGACCGCCTGCTTCAACAATAGCACGGTTAACAAGGTCAACTGCGTAGTTAGCTGTTCTGCAAGCGTTGGGGTGGGGGTTGAATACAACACCGTTACCACCTGCAATCATACCGATTGAGTTACAGATAACTGTTTCACTGGGGTTTGTAGAAGGTGTAATACTTCCGATAACACCGTAAGGTGCCATTTCAACAAGTGTCAAACCGTCGTCGCCTGTCATAGCCTGAGTTGTCAGGTCTTCTGTACCGGGTGTTTTGTTAGCAACTAACTGGTGTTTGATAATCTTATCAGAAACTCTGCCCATACCTGTTTCTTCAACGCCAAGCTTTGCCATATTTTCAGCTTCTGCAAGTGTGAGTTTTCTGATATTTGCGATCATTTTTTCTCTCTGTTCTACTGAATATGCTTTGTAGAACAGATACGCTTCCTGAACTGCAGCTAAAGCGTCAGACATATTTGTAAATACGCCTTTTAACTTTCTGTCGCCTGTGGGTTCAGCGTCTTCTAAATTTTTGATTACTTTCTGTACTATCTGGTTAATGTAGGTTTCATTCATTTCCATTTTAATAGCCTCCGTTATCTTGTATCTTATTCCGTAAGGAAATTTTATTACTAAATTAATGTCTGCCAGAGTTTTTCATCAGGTCTTGCGATAATTGAACTGTCAAGGAAGAATCCGCTTTCTTCAATCTGACTCTTTGTACGCTCAATAGCTGCTGTAACTGATGCTACGCTACCTGTTATGAACATATAAGATTTACCGCACATACCTTTTGCTATTCTCAACTCTATAAGGTCAACAGCAGCAGTTTTTGCAGCTGTATCAGCAGCAACTATGATAGAAGCTGCAGAATAAGTTTCTAAAACACCGAGTGCATCTACATTGCCTAAATTAGTAGCGCCGTAAATTGCGGAGAAAATCGATTCATGAGGATTACCAAGCACAAAACTGTCTATAAGTTTGTCCTCATACATTGCTTTTGAAGCGTCAACTGCTGCTCTTACAGAAGAAAGCTCACCAGAAATTATAACGATATATTTACCAGGGCATACAGTCTGAGCTTCTAATATTTCAACATCGGCTGTTTTCACCATTGCATCCGCCGCAACAACACCAGTTGAAACGGTCAGATATTCTACCATACCGATTGCTTTACTCACTCTACATCTTCCTTTCGATACTAATTGGTTTTAATGAGTATAAAATGTTCATTTGCATCAACTATAACACCATCAACAGGGGAGTGTATAGGAAGTCCAAGGCTCTTTTCGTCAACATCTGCAAGAACTTGCCCTTTTGTTACTTTGTCTCCTGATTTAACTACCGCTTTTGCAGGAGAACCAATATTTTGGTCATAAGTGATGCGTAATTTTTTAGGGATTATTTCATCTTCTGATAAAGGTGATGGATTATCGTATTTTGAAAGTCCTAATCTTGAAGTTAATCTTGAAATAGGAACGAGCTTCATTTTACGATGTTTGTCCGCCACAGGTGTTTTTGTAATCTCGGGCATCGGAACACCTTGTTTTTTTAATCCCATCTTATATTCTGTAATCAATGTCCTTGGAGATAAACCTTGAGGACATGAATATAATTCGCATAATCCACATCCGGAACAGAAAAATGTATTCAAAAATGGTGCTAAATCTTTGGTAACACCGCTTGTAGCTGTTCTCATAAAAGCATGAGGTTCAATTGGATGTCCTAAAAGATTTCTTGAACATGTGCTTGTGCAGGCTCTGCACTGACAACATGTACCCATAGCACGCTTTAAACTGATAGAAACACGCGTTCTTCTTGTTTCTACTACCGGATGTCCATTAGGTAATATTAATAGAGCAGTAGTGGTCTTTGTAACAGTATCAATCCCACTTACAAGTTTTCCCATCATAGGACCACCTGAAATTATACTGTAATCATCAAGATATGTACCACCTGCAACTTTAATGAGTTCTTTAAAACTCATACCTAAAGGAGCTTTGACAGTAATTGGTTTATTTACCGCACCTGTAACCGTAACATACGAGTGGGTTACTGGTGTATCATTTGTTATTGCGTTATATATATTCAACATTGTTTCTACATTGAATACAGAAACGCCAACAGTAATTGGAAGTTTTCCAGGCGGAACAATTCTTCCTGTGGTTTCATATATCGTAACCACTTCGTCACCAGCAGGATATATTTCAGGTAAATAAGACATACTGAAATTATTAAATTTATCTAAAACAGAATTTACTGCATTGATTGCATCTTTATATGTTTCTTTAAGTGCAATAATTACATTCTTTGCACCTGTAGCTTCGCGGACTGTTTCTAAAGCAGAAAGGATTTCATAAGCATATTCTGCAAGGACTTGTCTGTGAAGCTTTAAAAGAGGCTCGCATTCTGCACAATTCAAAATAATAGTATCTGCGGCGTCTGTAAGCTTGGCATAAGCAGGGAATCCTGCACCGCCTGCACCTGCAACACCGGCGTTGCGCAGCTTGAGCTTCAACTCTTGAAGGTTCATATTATCACAACTCCAGTTCAGAACCGTTATCTACAATACCTACGATAGCTGCATCTACAGGTGAATTGTCAAGGTTGCAACCAATACGAGCAGCACTGCCCTGAGCTACAACAACAACTTCGCCTATACCTGCGCCAACATTATCAATAGCAATAATTTTTGATTTACATTTATCAATTGATTCGAAAATTTCAACTACTAAGAGTTTCTGTCCCTGCAATTTTTCATTCTTGCGTGTTGAGACGATATTTCCTGTAACTTTTCCGATGATCATAATTTACACCATTCCTTATAAAATAATTGGAACATTAAAGGGTTACTGCACGGGGGGAGATAGACTCCCGACGCAAAGTTAACCTTCTTGGAAAAGATTTAATTATTTGATTGCGGGTAAAATCTTTTCAACATCATTGTGGGGTCTGGGGATAACGTGTGTAGCAACGAGTTCGCCGAGTTTTGCAGCGTTTGAAGAACCAACTTCTACAGCTGATTTAACAGCGCCTACATCGCCGCGAACCATAACGCTAACGAGACCAGAACCGATTTTTTCTGTGCCTACTAATACAACGTTAGCTGCTTTTAACATTGAATCTGCAGCTTCGATTGCTGCTACTAAACCTCTTGTTTCTACCATACCTAATGCTTCCTGTGACATTTTAATTTCTCCTTTCAAACTTTCGTTTTTAATGTTATTTAAATTTTCATTTACTGACACTGTGTCTGTTGTCTTTTTGGGTGCAGGTTTTGTTGCTGCACTCTTTGTTGTAGCACTTTTTGTTGTACTCTTTGTTGCTGGCTTTTTGCCAGCAGGAGTAGAAGTGCTCTTTTTCTTTTCTGCCATTTAATTCACCTGCTTTAAATTAAAGTGTAGGTAAAATGGATTCAACGTCTGCGTGGGGTCTGGGAATAACGTGAACTGCAACGAGTTCGCCAAGTTTTGCAGCACATTCAGCGCCAACTTCTGTAGCAGCTTTAACTGCACCTACGTCGCCGCGAACCATAACGCTAACGAGACCAGAACCGATTTTTTCTGTACCGATAAGTACAACTTCAGCGGCTTTAACCATTGCGTCAGCTGCTTCAACTGCTGCTGTTAAGCCTCTTGTTTCGATCATTCCTAATGCTTCTTTAGCCATTTTTTACTCCTCCTGATAATTATTCGTTAACAATAACTACTTTTAAACCTTCCATTCTAAGGTTTGTTTCGTGCGCTTCATTTATCTGCGAGAGCGGGAAGCGGTGTGTTATAAGTTTTTCTAACGGTAAACCGATTCCTTTAGCTCGTTTTAAGAAATCAAATGTGGTAGCGTAATCACGAAGTGTGTAAACCCATGAACCAACTGTTGTGATTTCCTTTGAACAAATGTCAAAGTGGGGGTTGATTGTAGCATCTCCACCATTGATGAAGAAGCCGAGTTCGCAAAGGCCGCCACCTTTTCTGATGAACTTGTAGATGTTTGCATGAGCAATGGGTGAGCCTGTGCACTGGAAAGCGAAGTCAGCATAGTGACCGCCGAATGCATCGTATACACCTTTTGCTAATTCTTCAACACCATTAAAGTTTTTGAAGTTAACAGATTTTGTTGCACCCATTTCTGCAGCAAAAGCTAAACGTTTGTCTTCGCCATCTACTGCAACTATGTTTTCAATACCGAGTGTACGGAGAACAGCGATACATAAAAGACCGATAGGTCCGCAACCCTGTACAACAACTCTGCTGTTAAATCTTAAAATGTTGATTTCTTTAGCTCTTTCAACAGCGTGAATCAAAACCGCACTGGGTTCGATCAAGAGTCTCATATCGAGGCTCAAGTCACTTACATTGAACACTGTTGAACCGCCGCGGATTACCATGTAATCTGCGAACCAGCCGTTTAAATGAATGTCGTCGTCAGGCAAAAGACCATATACATCTGCGCCGTCGCCAACGTTCTGTTTGTTAAGGTCAAACATTGTGATTTCAGGGCAATCCTTGAAAATCATACATGTTACAACCTTATCGCCAACAGCGAGTTTTTTACCTGCGCTGTCAACCTTTACGTTTTTACCCATTTTAACGATCTCGCCTGTGCCTTCATGACCTAAAACAACAGGGATAAGACCGAAGGGGTCTCTCTTAAATTCGTGAGCGTCTGTTCCACAAACACCACAACCTTCAACTTTTACCAAAATGTCGTCGTCACCGAGTTCAGGAATAGGGAATTCCTTAATATCGTAGTGTTCGAGACTGGTAAGCATTGCTGCTCTTGAAGTTTTGGGAATTTCGCCGTTTGACTTGCAGCTGCATGAGCCACCGTCAGAGCAGTTACATTTGTGCGGAACTTCTGTCTGCATGTTTGAGAGCACTTGTTTTACAATAGCTTCAATATCATTTGAATTAATAGCCATAACAGAACTCCTATCTTAAAAATTTTCTTTAACTAATTCATCGAATACTTTTCCGCCAAAATCGGCAAGGTATGTATCCTGATCCTCACTACCACCTGAAACACCGAGTCCGCCAACGATTTTGCCGTTTATCTTAAGCGGAACACCGCCGCCGAAAATAACGATCTGTCCGTCGTTTGTAAACTGGATGCCGTAAAGGGGCTGGTTAGGTTGACTTAAAGCTTTAAGCTCTTTGGTAGACATCTTAAGAGCAACAACGGTGTAGGCTTTGTTAAAAGCAACATCGTAACTTGCAATGTAAGAGTCATCCATACATTCTACTAAAATAGGTCGTGCGCCGCTGTTAGAAACAGCAACTACCGCATTTACACCTATTTTTGCAGCCTCTGCCTCAACTTTTTCTGCCAACTTTTTAGCAAGGCTTAAAGTCATTTCGTTTTTTGTGGAAATGTTACCTACAACAGTTTCCACTATTTTTTTGATTTCCTGGTCATTCATACTTGAGACCTCCGGAAATTATTTACCGAGAGCTGCGATAACTTTTTTAGTAATTTCAGCTACTAAATCGCCGTCTGATGAAGAAGAGCAGCTACCTTTGCAACCGTGACAGCTGGGTTTGCCTGCCTGAGCGTTGGGGCAAACGTCTGCGGGATGTTTACCTGTCATACCAAACTGTCTTCTGATTTCGTAAAGTTTTTCAACTCTTTCTTTTGATAATTCCTGAGGACCACCTAACTGCTTAGATAAGAAGAGAAGTTCAGCATAGAACTCTAATGATTCCATCTTGTGGTAAGCAGCAAGTAATGAATCAGAATATGCAAGTGCGCCGTGGTTTTCGAGTAATACAGCATCGTAGTACTGTAAGTACTTTGAAACAGCGTCAGGGATTTCGTGTGTTGAAGGTGTGCCGTACTCAGCGATCGGAACACAGCCTAAAGCGATTACTGCTTCAGGCATAATGGGCTGTGTAAGCGGAATGCCTGCAATAGCAAAGCTTGTTGCGTAGATGGGATGAGCGTGAACAACTGCCTTTACGTCAGGACGTTCTTTGTAAACTCTCATGTGCATCTTGATTTCTGATGAGGGCTTGAAACCTTTGTTTGCCTGGATTACGTTGCCATCAGCGTCAACCTTACAGATGTATTCAGGTGTCATAAAACCTTTACTTACGCCTGTGGGTGTGCACAAGAATTCGTTGTCAGAGATTTTAACTGAGATGTTACCGTCGTTAGCAGCAACCATGCCTCTGTCATAGATTCTCTTACCAATGTCGCAAATCTGTTTTTTGATTTCGTATTCGGATACCATGTTCATTTCTCCTTTTGTTTTGATATATTTTTTTAATTTATAAAACACTATTTCTATTACATTTTAATAATAGCACACAACAAATGTTGTGTCAAGTGGTTTTATGTTGTTTTTGTTGGTTTTTGTTTGGTTTCGATAAATATTCAATTAATTCGTCTATTCCTTCGCCTGTATATGAGCTTACGCGAAAGACTTTTTCACATCCTGCAAGTCTTAACCAATTTTCTGCACGGTCAGCATTTGCGTCCGGATGGTCAATTTTGGTTACGATACCAATTACTTCGCGAGTAGTCATACCCGTTATACATGGACTGAAAAGAGAGTAGGGTTCAGTAGCACTTGCCAAAAGTCCGACTATATCAGATTCATAAGCATATAGCGCCAACGCTGCACCAAATTCTCTTGATTGTATGTATTCGCCGGGAGTGTCTATTAAGATGTTCGAATAATCAACAGCTTGTGTCTTTTCGTATCTTAAATTTTCTCCACGCAAAGCCTGGGTTAATGTTGTTTTGCCTGCTTCGCTGCGACCAACAAGCATCAGCTTTCTTATATTCAATTCTTTTTTATCCATATCAGGTCTTGGAAATGTTACAAACGGTAAAGCCTAAAACATCTTTAGTATATTCACAAAGAGCTTTTAATGCTGCTTCAACTTCTGAAACTGTACCGGTAACAATCAATGTACCACTGAAACGGTCAACAAAACCGATTTCAGCACCTGATGATTTGGTTGCGATATCAGCAATAATGATCGCTGTTTCGGCAGGAGAGATAGTTACGACACCGATAGCTGACTTAGAATAATCAATATTCGGATCAAGACCGAGCTTTTTGTAAAGAATTTTTTCCGGATTTGCTATTATATGAGCTATTGTAATCTGTTTTCCGGGAACAAGCTCCTGAACTATTCTTGTTTTACCTTTTAAACTAAGCAATTCTTCATCGTTCATAACTTAACCTCCTATCTGACAGTGTAGTCTTGTTTTTTGAGCGGCCGCGAGAAGCTTTTGCATTTTTTCTTCTGTAGGGGGTTCTAAATGTTCAAGTTCGTATGTACGGCCGAGTCCTTTATATTTATCAATTCCGAATTTGTGATAGGGAAGAAGGTGTATTTCATTTACATTAGGTAAGCTTTCTGCAAACTTTGCAATCGAAAGTATTTCTTCTTCTGTATCGTTAAATGTAGGAATAACAGGAACTCTTATAATAAGTTTGTTTGCCTTTTCTGCAATCTTTTTAGCATTTTCAAGAATCAAATCATTGGGTCTTGTGGTGAATT
>JAZOSI010000031.1:0-2062 GCA_045657065.1 Congzhengia sp.
TCTGGACAAACCACCTATGCGCGGCAAATTAAATATTCTTCTTTTGGGTGTGGACGGCGAAGGCACAAGGGCCGATACCATTATGTTGGTTTCCGTTGACAATGTAGAAAAGTCCATAAAGCTGCTTTCTATTCCCCGTGACACCAGAGTGACTCTCAATACAGGTAAAAAGCTTAAAATAAATTCCTGCTTGGGATTTGAATCCCGTGAGAATTTTATGATTTCCACCGTAAAAACCATAACAGGTATGCCTATTCACTACTATTGTGAAATAGATTTTGACGGATTTATTGAAATTATTGACGTTTTAGGTGGCATTGATTACAATGTGCCCTATGATATGGATTACGACGATCCCACACAGGACTTGCACATTCACTTAAAAGCAGGAATGCAACATTTAGATGGCAAGGGCGCTCACGACTTCGTAAGATTCCGTCACAACAATCCCGGTTCTGCAGTTTATGCCCCGGGCGAATATATGATGGGCGATATCGGCAGAATCAGCGCTCAGCAGAACTTTATCCGCGAATTATTAAAACAGAAAATGCAGCCTCAGTATCTTTTGAAGGTTTCAGAACTTTTGGATACAGGCTATAAATATGTAAAAACCAACTTCTCCATTACAACTGCTCTCAAGCTTATAAGCGTTGTAAAATCTGCAGAAACAACAGATATCCAAACTCATATTCTCCCAGGCGAAGGCAGATATGTGGGTAATGTTTCGTATTACCTGTACAGCCCATCTGCAACACGCGAGCTTGTAGAAAAAGAATTTGGTTATAAAGACGGCGAATTGATAACCGCCGAAAACGAAAACTAATCCCTCGGAGGTGTCCCTCTTCTATGAATTTTAAGAAGTTCTTTTTGTCGCTTGTAATTACGTTCGTAATTTTAGCGATTGTCTTGACAGGTATCACATTTTTTTCCGCAACAGGCGGATTCCGCGGTGTACTTGACAAAGTAAGCGACGGAACAACAAACATATTGGTTGTCGGTGTAGATAACGACGGCACGAGGTCAGATACCATTATGCTCCTCTCCGTAACACCTAAAGACAACACCATAAATATTCTCTCCATTCCCCGCGATACCCGTGTCTCTTTGAAAAAAGGTTATCATACAAAGATAAATTCCTGCATAGGTAAAGATAACGGAGAGCAACTCTTAATTGACAATGTAAAAGAGCTTACAGGTCTTCCTGTCCACAGTTTTTGCAAGGTTAGTTTTGAGGGTGTAAGAAATATCATCGATATTTTAGGCGGCGTAGAATACGATGTGCCTATGGATATGGATTACGAAGACCCTGTCCAGAATCTTGTAATTCATCTGAAAGCCGGTCCACAGGTTTTAGACGGCGCTCAGGCAGAAGGACTTCTTCGTTTCCGTTCGGGATACCCAAGTGCAGATTTGGGAAGAATCAGCACACAGCAGGAATTCTTAAAAGAAGCAGCAAAGCAGAAGCTCAATATAAAATACATATTTAAAATTTTCCCCATAATGAGTGAAATCAGCGAAAGTTTAGATACTGACTTGTCGCCCATGGAAATCATAAAGCTTGCATGGAAGTTCCGTGATACAAAAAATCTCAAAATGGAGTCATATCTCTTACCTGGTGAGGCAAAAACCATCGGCTCGCGTGCATATTACGTTGCAGACGAAGATGCAGCACAGCAGATATCTATGATGTTTGAAACTGTTCCCACAGGCGAAGACGGAGAAACTCAAGCCACTTTAAGTGATAAAGTGATTGACTAATTTCGACTTTTATTTTATAATGAATATATAAAATGTATTAGGAGGTGTATCTAAATGGCATACGTAATCAAAGACGATTGCATCGGTTGCGGCGCTTGTGCTTCAGAATGCCCCGTTGAATGTATTTCAGAAGGCAGCCCCTACGTTATCGACGCTGACGCTTGCATCAGCTGTGGTAACTGCGCAAATGTTTGTCCTGTAGAGGCTCCCGTAGAAGAGTAATCTCTTCGGTTGGTGAAATTAGCGCGTGATGCATCAAAAATATGTTTTTGATAAAAGAAGGCACTCCGTAAGGAGTGCCTTT
>JAZOSI010000032.1:0-6549 GCA_045657065.1 Congzhengia sp.
ATGATCGTTGACATCGATGATGCACTCGCACTCCACGATGACGTTGCTGATTACGATGTAGAAGATGAAGACAAATATGCATTTGCTATCGGTTACCTCAAAGCTACAAACGCTGGCGGTTTCCAGATTGCTGATACATTCGTAGATGATGATGATATCGCAGACTTCGCAGATTCTGAAATCACATCAATCAAATTCATCGAAAACGATCTCTACACATATGCTAAGATCGACCTCTACGGTCTCGATAACGATGACAAGAACGCAATCAAAGCTATCGATCTCTCAGACATCGAAGCAAGCAAAGAAACAAAAGAAGTTCCCGTTGTTGTTATCAAACTTAACGAAGACGGCAAAGCTATGGACGTAGTAGTATTCGAAGATTTCGAACACGGCTTATTAGCAGAATAATTATTGTTTAACTTAATAAATTAAGAGGATACTTCGGTATCCTCTTTTTTTATGCAAAAGCCTTCACTTCTAAGGCTTAGGGAATCGGGATGCGGAATCGACAGTCTGAACCGAAAGGGCAACCCGAAGTCGTACGTGGTACGACGAGTGGTGAAGAATGTCGATAATCAAAAATATAAAATAAAAGGAACACAAGATTTGTGTTCCTTCGTTTATCAAAAACTTATTTTTGATGTTCTGCGCCCAATTCACAAGCCGTCTTATATTCCCGCTTGAAATATTTTACATACTGTGATATACTTAATACCATAAAGGAAATCCCCAAAATTGTGAAAAAGTGAGGAAAAAACTATGGACACAACATTAGTTATTATGGCGGCAGGTATTGGTTCTCGTTTTGGCGGTGGTATCAAACAGTTAGCACCCGTAGGCCCTAACGGCGAAATCATTATGGACTATTCTATTTATGATGCAATTGCTGCCGGTTTTAACAAAGTAGTATTTATCATAAGACGTGACCTTGAAAAAGATTTCAAGGAAATCATAGGCAACCGTATCGAAAAACTCGTAAAAGTAGAATATGCTTTCCAGGAAAAAGATAACCTTCCCGGTGGTTTTGTAACACCTGCAGAACGCACGAAACCCTGGGGCACAGGTCACGCAATTTTATCTTGTAAAGGTATAGTAAAAGAACCCTTCCTTGTTATCAATGCTGACGACTATTACGGAAAGGAAGCATTTGTAAAAATTCACGACTATCTCGTATCAGATGAAGCACAGAATAACCCATATGCTTTCTGTATGGCAGGCTTTATCTTAAAGAACACCTTGTCAGACAACGGCGGTGTAACCCGTGGCGTATGTAAGGTAAATGAAGAGAATATGCTCGTTGATGTTACAGAAACAGGAGATATCGAAAAAGACGGTACCGGTGCCAAAACACCTGCTGGTCCTATTGATGCAGACTCATACGTTTCTATGAATATGTGGGGCTTGTCACCTGAATTTATTGACGGACTCGAAGACAAATTCGTTGACTTTCTTTCAAATGTAAAGGAAGGCGACATCAAGTGTGAATTTTTACTCCCCTCAACTATCGACGATATGATTAAAGCGGGCAAAGCAACAGTTAAAGTCCTTCCCACAAACGATAAGTGGTTCGGCGTAACATACAAAGAAGATGCACCTGTTGTTATAGACTCCATAAAGAAACTTATCGCAGACGGACTTTATCCTGAAAAACTTTCATAAATAAAAGCCTCCTTTAAGGAGGCTTTTTAAATAGGTATAATATGGAAAAAAGAAAACCAACAAGATTAAAAGAATATGACTACTCGGTGCCGGGAGCGTATTTTGTGACTGTGTGCACAAAAGACAGGAAAGAATTGTTGTCTAGGATAACCGTAGGGGACGATGTCCTCATCGTCCCTCAAAATCATTTATCAGATTACGGTTTGATATGCGATAAATATATCAAAAATATGAATGTAATATACGAGAATGTATCGGTGGACAAATATATAATCATGCCAAATCACATACATTTGCTTATGACTATTCACGGGACGATGCCCTCATCGTCCCCTACGAAAAATATAGGAAGCATTATTCGTTCATTCAAGACAATGGTCACAAGGGAAATCGGAAGCTCCATTTTCCAACGCTCTTACCACGACCATATCGTCAGGAATCATGAAGATTACTTATCAATATGGCAATATATAGAAGAAAACGCTGCCAAGTGGCAGAGCGATCGTTATTTCATTTAGCGTAAACTAAAAAGGTATAGAACACCCATAAAGGGCATTCTATACCTTTTGGAGCTGATGAGCGGACTTGAACCGCCGACCTACGCCTTACCAAGGCGTTGCGCTACCAACTGTGCCACATCAGCAAATTTTCTACGAGATTTATTTTACCACAAAGCCAAAAAATTGTAAAGTGTTTTTTCAAAAATATGCATTCTTTACTTCAAAAAATCACTTTTGTGAAAAGGTCACAAAATAAAACTTTAATTTTCGTTAAAAAATAACCTAACAATTAAAGAGCGTTTGTGTTATAATGTGTTATGGTCAAATAAATATGATTTAAATTTTTGGAGGTAACATAAAAATGGCAGAACTTAAACTTCATGGCGTATACAAAAGATATCCCGGCGGCGTTACAGCTGTTAGTGATTTCAACTTAGATATTGCAGACAAAGAATTCATCGTTCTTGTTGGTCCTTCAGGTTGTGGTAAATCTACAACACTCAGAATGATCGCAGGTTTGGAAGAAATTTCAGACGGTGAAGTTTGGATTGGTGACAAAATCGTTAACGATACACCCCCGAAGGACAGAGACATTGCTATGGTTTTCCAGAACTATGCGCTCTATCCTCATATGTCTGTATTCGACAACATGGCTTTCGGTCTTAAGCTCCGTAAGGTTCCCAAGGCTGAAATCAAAGAAAAGGTTACAGAAGCAGCTCGTATTCTTGACATCGAGCATCTCTTAGACAGAAAACCTAAGGCATTATCAGGCGGTCAGCGTCAGCGTGTAGCGTTAGGTCGTGCTATCGTTCGTAATCCTAAGGTATTCTTAATGGACGAACCTCTCTCTAACCTTGACGCTAAACTCCGTGGTCAGATGAGAACAGAAATTTCTAAATTACATAACAAACTTCAGACAACATTTATTTACGTTACACATGACCAGACAGAAGCTATGACAATGGGTAGCCGTATTGTTGTTATGAAAGACGGTATCGTTCAGCAGATCGCTGCTCCTCAGTACCTTTACGATCATCCTGTTAACATGTTCGTTGGTGGCTTCATAGGTAGCCCCACAATGGACTTTGTTGAAGGTACAATCGAAAAGAAAGAAGACGGCATCTACTTCGTATTTGGCGCTTCAGCTGTTAAAGTTCCTGAAGGCAGAACAGCAGCTTTAGTTGACGGTGATTACATCGGCAAGACAGTAGTTATGGGTGTTCGTGCAGAAAACATCCACGACGAAGAAGTTTACCTTGCATCTTCACCCGACAGCATTGTTGAAGCAGACGTTGAAGTTACAGAACTTATGGGTTCTGAAACACTCCTTTACTTAAATATCGAAGGTTCTTCATTCATTGCAAAGGTTGATCCCCGTTCAACAGCAAAAGTTGGCGACAAAATTAAGGTTGCATTTGATATGAATAGAATTCACCTTTTTGACAAGGAAACAGAAATGTCTATCCTTGGCTAAGATTTGCGAATTTGGCGCAGAACATCAAAAATAAGTTTTTTGATAAAAGAAGGCACTCCATATGGAGTGCCTTTTAATTTATATTTTTGATTATCAACATTCTTCACCTCTCGCTGTACCCTCGTACAGCTTCGGGTTCAGACTGTTGATTCTGCATCCAAATTCCCTGCGTCTTATAGACTCGCGAAAATAATATAAAAAAGGCGTGCATACTGCACGCCTTTTAATTTTACTTTATAAACATTGCGTCGCCGAAGCTGAAGAATCTGTATTTTTCTTCTACTGCCTGATTGTATGCTGCCAGCACATTTTCTCTTCCTGCTAATGCCGATACCAGCATAATAAGTGTGGATTTGGGCAGGTGGAAATTTGTAATCAAAGAATCTAAACAGCGGAACTTATAACCCGGGTAGATAAATATTCCTGTTTCGCCCGAGCATGCAGAAATGAAACCGTTTTCATCTGCAATGGACTCAAGTACTCGTGTAGAGGTTGTGCCTACGCAAACCACCTTTCCGCCTTGTTTTTTGGTGCTATTTATCGTTTCTGCGGTTTCCCCTGTTACAATATATCTTTCCTTATGCATTTCATGGTCAGTGATTTTTTCAGCCTTTACGGGGCGGAAAGTTCCCAACCCCACATGCAAAGTAACGAATGCTAATTTAACACCTTTTGACTTAATTTCTTCCAAAAATTCTTCGTTAAAGTGAAGTCCTGCAGTTGGTGCTGCAGCAGAGCCGTCGTGACGGGCATACACCGTCTGGTAACGGTCCCGGTCGGCGAGTTTCTCGTGGATATAGGGCGGAAGAGGCATTTCGCCAAGAGAGTCCAGGACTTCGTTGAAGATGCCATCGTATGTGAATTTTACCAGTCTGTTTCCGTTTTCTAAAACTTCTAAAATTTCGCCTGTGAGTTTGCCTTCGCCAAAGGAAATCACCTTGCCTGGTGTGCATTTTTTACCCGGGCGGACAATGATTTCCCACACATCGCCCTCAATTTGAGAAAGGAGCAGGAATTCTATGGCAGCGCCTGTGGGGTTTGTGCCCAGGAGTCGTGCCGGAAGCACTTTTGTATCGTTTAATACCAGGCAATCGCCGGGGTTTAAGTAGTCTAAAATATCGCGGAAGGTTCTGTGTTCTACCGCGCCTGTTTCTTTATCAAGGACCAAAAGCCGTGACGACGGACGATTCGCAAGTGGCGTCTGGGCTATCAGTTCCTCGGGCAGAAAATAATCAAAATCTGCCACTGTCATTTCATTTTTCACCATTGTCATATACCTCATTATCGGACCAGATACTCTCAAGTTTTTCCAAAGATTCGCCTACTTTTTCGGGCAACTTCATGCTGATTGCAACCACCAGTGCGTTTATAACCGACATAGGAGCAACAAGTGAATCTACAAACGCCGCCATCTCGGTTTTGGCAATCAAGGGGAAGTCCGAAAGCTCAAGTATGGGCGAGTTTTCGCCGTCTGTGATGCCTATTACAGTAGCACCGTTTTTCTTTGCGTAGCGAAGAGCGCGGACAGTACGGAGTGAATATCTCGGCATAGAAATTCCGATTATCACATCTCCTTCGCCGATTCTGAACATCTGCTCAAAGATATCACCAACCGATGCACCGTTTACTAACTTTACATTGGAAAACAGGTGATTGAGATAATACTCTGTAAATCTTGCAAGGGACGATGAGCCGCGAAGTCCTAAAATATAGATGTTTTTAGCATTAATTAATGCATCAACTGCGCCGTTGAAAGCAGAACGGTCAATGGTATCGAGAGTGGTGCGGATTCTTGCGATATCAGCCTCTAAAACTGATGAGAGAATGTCACCGTCACGATAAACGCTTTGTGCGCGTTCAAGTCTTTGCACGCTTGTGAGTTTGGACTTGGCGTAGTCGGTTAAAGCCTGCTGGAACAGGTTATATTTTGCATATCCTAATTCTGCCGAAAAGCGCACGACAGTCGCCTCTGATACGCCTGTGGCCTGTGACAACTGTTCCACATTCATAAATGCAGCCTTGTGATAGTTGTCCCTTACAAAATCAGAAAGCAATTTGTGGCTTTTGCTCATTTTAGGGTAGTTTTTTTCAATCTGGGAAATAATGTCCATAACATCTTCTCCGTTTTAATTTACTTCAATTATAATAATACTGTTTTTTGTCAAAAATTACAATAGAAAAGAAGAAAAAAGTTTTAAAAAAATAAAAAAGATATTGATATTTCTTCGGGGGTTTGATAAAATGATACTAGTGAGAAATTAGGCTTTTTTGGAAAAAATTAAAAAAGTATTTTCTGATAAATAAAAGGAGGAGAATCCATGGCAGAAATCTCAAACGCACAGGCAGTCGGTCTTGGTTTAGGCACGGTTTTCGTTGGACTTATAGCATTGATTTTGATTTGCTATATTATGAGCGCAATCGTTAAAGCTTTTACCAAAAAAGAAAAAGCAGTAGCAGCTTCCCCTGCAGTTTCCCCTGCACAGGCGCCGATTCCAAACAAAGGCGAATTTGCAGCAGCAGTAGCGGCAGCGATTGCAGAAGATTTAGGTACAGATGTTACCGGAATCCGCATTAAGTCAATCAAAAAAATATAATTAACATTTGAAAGGAAAGAAAACAATGAAAACATATAAAGTAAATGTAAACGGAACACAGTACATGGTAGAAATCGAACTCATCGACGGAGCAGCGGCTTCTCAGGCTCCCGCGGCAGCTCCTGCAGCAGCTCCTGCACCCGCAGCAGCACCCGCTGGTGGAGAAACAGTTACAAGCCCCATGCCCGGCACAATTTTAGATGTAAAAGTTGCAGCAGGCCAGAAAGTTTCCGCAGGCGATGTTTTAATGGTTTTAGAAGCAATGAAAATGGAAAACGAAATCATGGCTCCCTGCGATGGTACAGTTGCAGCAGTAAAC
>JAZOSI010000033.1:0-10089 GCA_045657065.1 Congzhengia sp.
AGGCGGACAGTCATCAGTTGCAGTTATTCGTAGCCTTGCACTTGATGAAATTGAATTCAAAGACATTTTTAAAATCGCATGGAAAGAAGCTCGTGTTGCAGCTTTTTGCGGCGCAGTTATGGCTATTGTCTGCTTCCTTAAAGTTATGTTTTTAGACAGCTTGTTTATAAGTGGAGTAGACATTATAGTTGCGGCTGTTGTAAGTATTGCAATTTTTTCTACAGTAGTTTTAGCAAAATTTGTAGGTTGTACATTGCCTATGCTTGCCAAAAAGATAGGACTTGACCCTGCAGTTATGGCAAGCCCATTCATTACTACGATTGTGGATGCGTTATCGCTTTTGATTTACTTTGCAATTGTTTCAGCGGTAATGCCAATATAGGAGATAAATATGTTTTTTTACGATAGTTATTATCTTTTTCTTGTTTTACCTGCTATACTCATATCGCTCTATGCCCAAATGAAAGTAAAGAGTACATTCAATAAGTATTCTCAGGTAATGGCGCGTTCATCACTTACTGCGACGGAAATAACCCGTCGCATACTTGATATGAACGGACTTCAAAATGTAAAAATAGAGCAGGTTTCAGGGAATTTATCAGATCATTTTGATCCGAGAACAAACGTAATCAGACTTTCAGATACAGTCAGAGGAATTCCGTCTGTTGCGGCAATTGGTGTTGCAGCGCACGAGGCAGGACACGCCATACAGTATAAATGCGGGTACGCTCCAATTAAACTCCGCAACACGATACTTCCTATTGCGAATTTAGGATCACAACTGTCAGTTCCTCTGATAATTTTCGGAATACTGTTTTCTTTTGAACCTTTAGTCAGCGCAGGAATATTGCTGTTCTCAGCAGTGCTTTTATTTCAGGTGGTAACGTTGCCTGTTGAGTTCAATGCCAGCAAAAGAGCAATAACTACACTTTCTGAAAATGGAATTCTGGATGGAGAAGAGCTTGATGGTGCCAAAAAAGTACTGTCTGCAGCAGCTCTCACTTATGTAGCGGCAGTTTTGGTTTCTGCTATGCAGCTTTTAAGACTTTTACTTATATCACGCAGGAGGAACAGATGATACACACATATATTGGCGACGGAAAAGGGAAGACAACTGCAGCCACAGGACTTGCAGTAAGATATGCAGGATGTGGAAAAAGAGTAGAAATAGTACAGTTTTTAAAGGATGGAACATCTTCTGAATGTGAGCTTTTGAAAAATATATTTATAAATGTTACTTCATTTATGAAACCAGACAGCAAGTTTTTCTGGGAAATGAATCAGGAAGAGAAAGAAAACTTAAAAAAAGAAATGCAAAAAGCGTTTTCATACGCAGAGTACCTTGCAGACAATAATACAGATATGATTGTTCTTGATGAAATTTGTGGAGCGGTGGAGAACGGCCATATAGAAAGACTTCAGTTTATAGAATTTTTGAAAAACTATGGAAAAGAAAAAGAAATTGTAATAACCGGAAGAACAGTCTGTGATGACGTAATAGAGCTTTCTGACTATGTTTCTGAAATCAGAAAAATCAAACATCCGTATGACCAAGGAATAAATGCTAAAAAAGGAATAGAGTATTAAAAAATAATATTTCGTGAAATACACGAAATATTATTTTTTTGTAACATTTTGCATATACTATTGCATTTTACCACTATATGATGTATAATAGTATTGTAAAGTTATAAAATAATCATTTTACATAAGCAGGAGGAATAAAAAATGAAAAAGGTGCTCTCATTATTACTTGTGTTGGCAATGTTACTTTCCATGACAACTATGGCAAGTGCGGCTTTTGATGATGTTGATGAAAATTATTCATGGGCAGAGGCAGCTATTAATGCGTTGTCAAAGGATAAAATCATTACAGGTTACGAAGACGGAACATTTAAACCCGGCAAAAGCATAACAAGACAGGAATCTATAATTCTGTTTTCTAAATCATTAGGTGCAAGTGCTGAGGTTAATGAACCTATTGTTAATCTTGCATACGGTATATACGAAGCGGATTTAGGGGTTTGCTCTACATCCTATGCAGTAAAACAGGGTGCATACCTTATTTACAGAAGCGTACTTTCTGTTGATGAAGTTATAGACTATTTATCAGTTGCTAATCGTGACAAAGAGCTTAAAAGGTACGAAGCAGCCACGTTGATAGCAAAAGCTTTGGGTGCAGATTCGTGGTTTAAGAAAAACCCTACTGCTGACACATCAATGAACTTTGATGATGTTAATGATATTCCTGCAAAATACATAGATTATGTCTATTATACAACAACTCTTGGTATTATGACTGGTATGGGCAACAATAAATTCGGCCCCAACGAAACAGTTACACGTGCGCAGGTTGCTGTAATGATTCAGAGAATTTTAGATACAATGGAATTTGATTTCCATGGTGGAATCATTACTTCAGTAGACACATTGAATGAAAATCTTTCTGTAAGAAAAGCAGACGGTGAAATTATAAAATTTGCTGTACCTGCAGCAACTGTTATCTTTATAGACGGTGATGAAGCTGTGCTTTCAGATCTTGATGCCGGAATGCAGGTAGTAGTTACATTTTCACAGAGTGCTCTTTATGAAATAGATGCCGTTACATCTGTTGAAGATAGCTCAATTTCAGGTGTTTACAAAGGAAAATCAAGTGATAATTCAGGTACAAAAATTAAAATTGCAGATATAACAAAACCTGATAAACCGGTTACAACATATAAACTTGCTGCAAATGTTTCTATCGTAGCAAACGGAAAAGAGACAGATGATTTAACTGCAGTTAAGACCGATGACTATGTAACAGTTGAAATTGAAAACGGACTTGTTGTTTCTATCGTTTCACAGCCCAAAGCAACAACTGTTTCAAATGTTAAAGTTACAGAAGTAAATGGCGCTTCAGATAATGGCGTAGAAATTACTGTTGTTGACAATGATGATGTTGTTTCAAAACATGTAGTAGCTGATGATGTAGTAGTAACAAGAAATGCAGTTAAAGCTACACTTACAGACATAATGGTGGGCGATTCAGTTGTTCTCACATTAGAATACGGCGTAGTGCACTCAATTCGTGCAACAGGTTTAGAAAAGACATTAGAAGGCACAATAGAAGAAATTACAATTTCAAACCAGACTTCATACATCACAATTATGAACAACGGCGCAAAGAGCAAGTATGTTATGGCTCGTGACTGTAAGGTAAACCTTATGGGCGAAGAAGTTTCAATATACGACTTAAGACTTGGTGCTTATGTGAAACTCAAGACTTCAAGCTCAACAGTAATCGAAATTACAACAAAAGCAGTTGAAACAGCACTACAGGTAACAGGTACTGTTAAAACTGTAAATGCTTCATACGGCCTTGTTATCATCGAAATGCAGAACGAAGCAGGCGCAACTGTGGAAAAACAGTTATTTGTAAAGTCAGATACCAAGATACTTGACTCTACAACAAACAAAATGCTCACAGTAAAAGGTTTAAAGACTGGTAGCATAATTACAGCTGCCGGTACAGAAAAACTTGGTGTATACGAAGTAAATTCAATTATGGTACTTAAGTAATACATTTATCAAAAGTTAAAATTGGTCTGCCGTATAACACGGCAGACCTTTTTAGTAATAAAGCAGACATTTATCAGGGTATAATAAAATAGGAACTTGGTTAAAGCAGGAGATGCGATGAAAGAATTATTTAAACTATTTAAAGCGTTTTTTACAATAGGAATACTGACTTTCGGCGGAGGATACGCTATGCTTCCTATGCTTGAAAGAGAAATAGTTGATAAACATAAATGGGCAACTATGGAGGATCTTACAAATTATTTTGCAATAGGTCAGTGTACGCCCGGTGTTATCGCAGTAAATACAGCGACTTTCATAGGCTACAAACAAAAAAAGACCATAGGTGGCATCGTGGCAACTTTAGGCGTTATAGCACCCTCTGTGATAATAATTTTGATACTTTCAGGTCTTATCAGCCTTGTTATTGATATCGCAATTGTAAAAAGTGCTTTTGCTGGCATCTCTGTTGCAGTGTGCGCTCTTATGATAAGCTCACTTTATAAACTTGCCAAATCAGGCATAAAGGATGTGTATGCAGGAATTGTAGCAGTTGTTACTGTATTGGTTTCGGTATTTTTAAAGCTTTCTCCTGTGGTCATTGTTCTTGTTGCGGGGATTGTTACAGTTATTTATAAAAAAATAAGAGGAGGTAATGAAGAATGAGATTACTGACTCTTTGCTATGAATTTTTCAAAACAGGACTTTTTTCTATTGGTGGAGGACTTGCCACTATCCCGTTTTTGAAAAGTATGGGAGAAAAATATAACTGGTTTTCCGTGTCTGATCTTACCAATATGATTGCTGTGTCAGAATCAACGCCAGGACCTATCGGTGTCAATATGGCAACCTATGTTGGTAGAACAGTAGAGGGAGTATTGGGTGGCATCTTAGCCACGCTTTCGCTTGTTTTGCCAAGCTTTCTTGTGATTTTGATCGTAGCTCGCGTGCTTGACAAATTCAACGAAAGTAAGCTTATAAAAGATGTTTTCTACGGACTGCGCCCTGCAGCACTTGGTATGATTTGTGCGGCGGTTATTACGATTTTTGAAACAACCTTTTTTATTGCGTTTGATATTAAAAAAGTAATACTGTTCCTTTTATTGACATTCGGCGTTTTTAAATTCAAAAAACATCCGATTATATATATCTTAATTGGTGCAGCATTTGGTATGATATTTTCTTTTTAAAAAAAGTTCCGTTTTTTACGGAACTTTTTTTAAAGTTTTTCGTCTTATATAATGTGAGGTAGCAAAGCGGCACGCAACTTGCAAACCAAACAACCATTTTTGAACCTTAATAGCAGGTTTCTTCGGCACAAAGAAACCAAAACAAAAAGCACGGCATAGCCGTGCTTTTTGTTATTTATTTTTGTAATTTATAAGTCTTACAATTGCAGGACAAAGTATGATATTTACTGCAAGCTCTATAAAGAAGTTAACGCCGATAAAGCTGAAAATCAAAGCCGGAACAGTCATACCATCTGTCATAAAGTGTTTTAAGAAAAATACAAAAACACCTAGTATAAACACGCCTGTATTGACGACCGGACAGGAAACAGCAGAAAGCGCTACTGCTAAAGTGGTGTTTTTTGATTTTAGTGCCTTAAATATAAAGCCTGCAACAAGACCTGACATTGCACCTTTTACAAGTACGGTGATAATAGTTCCGGGAATGGACAACGCTAAAAACGGTCCTGCATCACCTGATACTAAAACAGCAAATCCAAAAACAAGCCCCAACCACGCACCGGCTTTCCAACCTAAAAGTGCTGCGCCTATTACAATAGGAACAAGTGAAAGAGTAATGGAAAATGTGCCTGTTCTGATGAACATACTGATGTACTGCAAAACGAATGTAATTGCAGTAAGTACGGCATACATCACTAAATTTTTAGTTGACATTGCCTTTTTTGTGTTTGACATATAAACTCCTCCTCGGCTGCCGTCTTGGTATCAAGTACAGCGCCTAAATTTATTTTTAACGGTTCTTTTCGTAAATAATACGAAGACCATCCAAAAGCAGATTTTCGTCTAATATTAATTTGTTTTTGCAATGGGGGATTATCGTTTTGGCATAACCGCCCGTTGCGATATAGCTTGATTTTTTGCCTGATTCTTCCTCGATTCTTTCTATCATACCGTCAATCATTGAAGCGTTGCCGTAAATTACGCCAGATTTCATACATTCAACGGTATTTTTAGCAATAACATTTCCCGGATTATCAAGACTTATCTGGGGAAGCTGTGCCGTACCGCCTGATAATGCTTTTAAGGAAAGTTCAGCACCGGGTATAATAGAAACACCTACAAAAACCGCATTTTCGTCTACAACCATAATTTTTGTTGCAGTTCCCATATCCACAATCAATGCAGGAGTGGGGTACTTGTTGTAAGCTGCAACACAAGCGCATATAAGGTCTGCGCCTACTTGAGCAGGGTTGTCCACTAAAAGATTTATGCCGGTCTTGATACCGGGACCTACAACCAAAGCGTCTATACCATATAACTTTTTTATTGCGCTTTTGATAGTTACAGTAAGGGGAGGTACAACAGATGAAATAATTGCCCCTTCAATTTTTTTACAATCTGAATTTTCAAGTTCTAAAATATTTTTAATTTTTGCCGCATATTCCGCATCGGTTTCGGTGGGATTAGTCATTATGCGTGTTATAAATTCTAATTTTTCACCAGAAAATTTACCTATAACAATATTTGTATTTCCAATATCAATAGTAAGTAACATAGGATCACTTCCTTATCAATAATCTTTTGCAGATTTTATATGGGAAAAAGTCTCTTTTTCACCTGATTCTTTCAGCATAACAAGCCAGCTTTCGATCAAATCTGATGTTTCGGGATGTATCATACGACGACCTTTGCCTCCTAAAAAATACATAATAGGATGACCATCTGTATAGTCTTTTCCCTGATATACTTTGCTTGCGGCAACTCTGTCACAAAACATTTCTTTTACAAATACAATGGGCATTTTTACGGGTTCGATTTTTTTGGAAATCGGACTGTAATCGGTCCAGTATTCAAAGTGATGACGATTTCTGCCCTTGTGATGCATCCAGGCAAGTGAATATCCTTTTTCAGCACGTTCGCCTTCATTGGGACTTCTGTTTCCAATGAAGTGTTTAACGCCGTTGAAAAACTCTGTTGGTGCATACTTTGACAAGTCGTGAAGAGCACCACGCCATGGAATTCCAACTTTTACACAGTGAACAAAGACTTTTCTGCGATGGCGCATAATAGTATTTAAATGTCCGAAAAACTTACGCATCGTTACGCCTCATTTTCTTTAATATCATAGTGAGTGTTACCACTAAAACGGGGAATATAATACACACAGCAAGACCTGCCTTCAGGGGAGAAGCATACAGTGTGAACATTTCTGAAAACTGTGCTGCCAGCGACGGACCAAAGGTACAACCAATGTCGCCGAAAATTGCAAGGTATGCAAACATAGCAGCACCGCCCAAGGGGAACTTTGCCGATGCAAGCGACAAAACTCCGGGCCACATAACACCAACGGCAAATCCTACAATACCAATTGCAGCCAAAGAAATATAGTTACTCGGTACGAAAATCATCAGAATATATGCTATTATACATAAAATTCCGCAAGAAATTATGTAGTTTGAAAGATTTACTTTTTCGCTTATTTTTGCATATAACACACGGGAAAATCCCATTAAAAGTGCAAACATACAGGGTCCCAATAAATCTCCTGCAGTTTTAGACACTCCCAAAGCGGTTTCTACGAAGAGTGACGCCCATTGAGCAACAGAAATCTCTGATGCACCTGATGCCAACATCAAAAGCAAGAACAAGAAAAACATCTTATTCTTAAACAGTGCTAAAGATGATTTCTTTTCTTCTGTGGGCAGTGTGCGAATAGGAACTTTTGAATACAGAAGCGCAGTTGACACGGGAATTATAGCCCAAAAGAAGCACAGATAATACCAGTTTTCGTGCCCGAAAATAAAAAGGTATAATGTTGTGACGGAAATTGCCAATAACTGCCCCCAACTGTAAAAAGAGTGGAGAAGACTCATGTTTGATTCTTTTCCATCTTCGGGGATGGCTTCTATAATGGGGCTGACGATTACTTCAAGCAAACCGCAACCTACCGCATATACACAAGTAGCAATCAGAAGCGACAGAAACTTTGCGCTCAAAACAAGTGGTAAAATTCCCAGAAGTACAACGCCTGATGCGACTAAAATGTTAGCAAGAACTGCACACGCTCTGTAAGAAAGCTTTTTTCCTACGGTATTGGCACCTACGATGTCTGATAGCATCTGCACAGCAAAATTAACGGAAATAAGAGTTCCTAAAAGTACAAGTGACAATCCGAACTGTTTCTGAAAAATTATAAACAGAACAGGTGGAAAGTTAATTGCCATTGAACTTGTAAGGTAACCACCATAGCATGCAAGCTTTGTATGTTTATAAGTATATTTCATAAATGCACCTTGAATTAAAGGACCGGTTACGGTCCTTTAAAATTTATTTTTTGGGGAAACTGTCCTTTAAGCCAACAACTCGGTTAAAGGTGTTTTCGTATTTTGTATCTTTTACATAGTAACCGTCACGAACAAACTGGAACTTTTCGCCGGGAGCGGCGTTTGAAGCACATTTTTCAATCAAAGCACCTTCGATTACTGTAAGAGAATCGGGGTTTAAGAAATCTGTGTATGTTTTGCCTTCGGGAAGTTCTGACGGATTTTCCAAAGTTGTCAACTGATCATAAAGACGAAGTGTTGTCTTTTCTGCATTCTTAGCAGATAACCAATGAATTGTACCCTTAACTTTTCTTCCGTCGATGGGGTTATTGTTTCTGGTTTCAAGATCCGCAGTACAACGGATTTCGCGGATTGAGCCGTCGTCGTTCTTTACGATTTCTTCGCACTTGATGATGTATGCACCCATAAGACGAACTTCGCCCTCGGGCTTTAAGCGGAAGAACTTCGGAGGAGGAACTTCAGAGAAATCCTGCGCATCAATGTAAAGTTCACGAGTAAAGATAACTTCACGCTCGCCAAGTTCAGGATTCTGAGGATGGTTGGGGAGTGTAAAGGTTTCTTCCTTGTCTTCGGGGTAGTTTGTAACAACAATCTTTATAGGTTTCTGGATTGCGATGCGACGAAGAGCAGATTCGTTAAGTTCGTCACGAATGCAAGCCTCCAACTGTCTGATGTCAATTAAGTTTTCAGATTTTGCCACACCCGCTTCTTCTACAAAACGAAGAATTGATGAGCCTGTGTAACCGCGACGACGAAGACCACAGAGTGTGGGCATTCTGGGATCGTCCCAACCGTCAACTACACCGTCTTCTACGAGACCGCGCAAAAATCTTTTTGACAAAACAGTGTATGTCAGATTCATTCTTGCGAACTCAATCTGACGGGGGAAACCCGCATAGGGCTTCGGTACACTTACATTATCTATAACCCAGTTGTAAAGGGGTCTGTGAATTTCATAGTTAATATCACAAAGTGAATGTGTTACACCCTCTAATGCGTCTTGAATAGGATGAGCAAAGTCATATAAGGGGTAGATGCACCACTTGTTGCCCTGACGGTGATGGTCTACGTGACGGATACGATAAATAGCAGGGTCACGAAGCCAGAAGTTACCTGATGCAAGGTCAATCTTTGCACGAAGTGTATATGCGCCCTCTTGGAATTCTCCGTTCTTCATTCTTTCGAACAAATCAAGACTTTCTTCAATGGGTCTGTCACGATAAGGTGATACAGCAGGGTTTTTAAGGTCACCGCAGTATTTGGGGTCACGCATTTCTTCGGGAGAAAGAGCGCAAACATAAGCAAGACCTTTTTTGATAAGCTCTACTGCAAACTCATAGTCCTGTTCAAAATAATCTGAACCGTAGAAAAATCTGTCTTCCCAGTCAAAACCCAGCCAGTGGATGTCTTCCTTGATAGCATCTACATATTCTGTATCTTCTTTGGCAGGGTTTGTATCGTCCATACGGAGATTGCACACACCACCAAAACGACGAGCCATACCGAAGTCTATAGCCATAGCCTTACAGTGACCTATGTGAAGATAACCGTTAGGTTCAGGCGGAAAACGGGTATGAACTTTCATACCGGGGTTATTAGATACATCTTCTGATATAAAATTTGAAATAAAGTTGCTGTTTTCTACTTTGTTTTCCATAAGAACAACCTTTCTTATAATTCTTCTATTGCAAGCTTGATACGTGCGATGGATTCGTCTTTGCCTAAAACTTCCATAAGCTCTGTTGCACCGCCGGGAGTTACACTTTGACGTGCTACTGCAACACGAATAGCCCACATTACTGCACCTGCTTTGATTTCTTTTGATTCTGCAAATGCCTTTAAGTTTTCAAATAAACTATCGTTACACCAGTTATCAATTTCTTCTAATACAGGAAGTGCATCAATCAAGATACCCTTGCAGATTTCAGGTGTAGTTTTGTTCTTTTTGTTTGTGTATAAATCATCTTCCATAACGAGACGCTCACAGATAAAACCAA
>JAZOSI010000034.1:0-3436 GCA_045657065.1 Congzhengia sp.
TAAATCACAAAATCTTGCGCCTGTTGTAATTGCTGATGAATTGTGCTCTTCTAAATATTTGAGCACTTTTTCAGAGGGAGGAAGAACAATTTGCTCGATTCTTTCCACCTCATTATTTATTGCCTGCCACTTGTCGCAGAATTTTTTATATCTTTCTTCACTGATAAGTCCTATTTCATAACCTAAAGGTGTCATTCTGGCGTCTGCATTATCCTGACGAAGAATAAGTCTGTACTCAGAGCGCGATGTCATCATTCGGTAGGGCTCGTGAGTACCTTTGGTAACCAAATCATCAATCAATGTGCCTATATAGGTTGATGCACGGTCTAAAATCACAGGGGGTAACACTTTAATTTTTCTTGCAGCGTTTATACCTGCAATCAACCCCTGCGCCGCCGCTTCTTCATAGCCTGAACTGCCGTTGAACTGACCGGCGCCGAAAAGTCCTGAAATTTCTTTGAACTCTAAAGACGCATCCAACTGCGTGGGGTCAGAGCAATCGTACTCAATAGCGTATGCCGTTCTCATCATCTTTACATTTTCAAGTCCTTTTATCGAGCGGAGCATCATAATCTGCACATCTTCAGGAAGACTTGAAGACATACCCTGAACATACATTTCTTCAGTATCAGCACCCATAGGCTCAATAAAGAGCTGATGTCGTTCTTTGTCCTTAAATCTTACGATTTTATCTTCAATAGACGGACAATATCTGGGACCTACCCCTTCAATCTTTCCGCTATAAAGAGGCGAGCGATGAAGATTGTCCATGATTATTTTGTGAGTATCTGCATTGGTGTATGTGAGATAACAAACCTCCGTATTTTCACCGGGGTCTTCCGTTTCAAAAGAGAAAGGTGTGATGAATTCATCCCCCTCCTGCACTTCCATTTTGGAAAAATCAACTGTGCTTCTGTTGACTCTGGCAGGTGTACCGGTTTTAAATCTCATAATGTTTACGCCTGCATCTCTTAATGAATCGGAAAGCAGATTTGCCGGTTGACAACCATCAGGTCCGCCACCGTAAGATGTATCGCCGATGATGATTTTTCCCGAAAGGTATGTACCGCTGGCAATGATTACACATTTGGCAGGGTGATATGCACCAACTGCTGTAACAACACCTAAGACTTTTCCATCTTTTATTTCAATGTGTATTATCTCTGCCTGTTTTAAGTCAAGGTTCTCGGTGAGTTCTATCTTGTGCTTCATCACAGACTGATAAGCACGTCTGTCTGACTGAACACGAAGTGAATACACCGCAGGACCTTTGCCACGGTTGAGCATTCTTGACTGCAGGAATGTAGCATCTGCAGACTTGCCCATTTCTCCGCCCAAAGCATCAATTTCGCGAACCAAATGACCTTTCGCTGTGCCACCAATCGAGGGGTTACAGGGCATATTGGCTACTGTATCTAAATTTAGAGCAAAAACTGCTGTCTTCACACCAAGTCGTGCTGATGCCAATGCTGCTTCTACGCCTGCATGTCCTGCACCTACAACTACCACATCGTAGCTCTCTGCCAGGTACACAGCACACTCTGGTAAATTAACAGTTTCTTTCATATCTGTCATCTGAATCTCTCCATAATTATCCTAATTATAACTATTCTAACATATTCTATCATAATTATATGTCAATAGCAAGGTTTTTTTTACCGGCTGTAGCAAAATGCGCACACCACACAATGCAAATTAAAAATTTTATTGACGGAATTCAACAAAATTGAATTCCTTCTTTTTTAGCGCCTTGTGTTTTGAACAAACTTCGCCTCTCGCTGTACCTTTGTACAGCTTCGGGTAACCGAAAGCAAGGCTACGCCTTACTTTCGCTCAGTTTATCCAATCTGCGCTATTTTCCGTCCAGCCTCAAAAAGAGACTGTGGCAAAATGATTGCATTTTGCCACAGTCTCTTCTACGCCTCAACTCCTGGTTCAAACATTCGGTATTTTCTATAATACTCTTTTTCTTCGTCATTTCTCACCACAGCCGAGCGGTTACGCTCTAAAAGTCTGGTAATCGCATATAAATCAATCCATATTTCAGACACCGCATCTTTCTGACTTTCATCAAAAATCAACTGCATTCCCCAGTGAAGATGAGGCGTGTTTATGTTGTTTACATTTTCTTTTGTACTGTAACCCGTCATACCGAGATAACCTATTACATCTCCTGCGGTAACAATTTTTCCCTCATACATATCGTTGTAGGGGTGGTCTTTTCGTAAATGCGCGTAATAGTAATAGCGCTTTTTGTCAAAACTCCTGATACCTATTCTCCATCCGCCGTATTGATTCCAACCAACACACTCCACATACCCTGACTCAACTGCCACAACGGGTGTACCGATACTTCCCATCATATCGTGACCTAAATGTTTGCGCCTGAAACCGTAAGACCGCGACGCACCAAAATCGTCAAAATGTGAATAGGAATAACCTTTCGCGATGGGCGAAAACGTCTTTAAACCGTACTTGTTTTCAAATGTTCCGTCTTCTTTTTCTATTTCGTACTCTCCCACAAAACCACCTAAAACCCCTGTGTATGCTTCTTTGTAATAGGAATAAGTTTTTAAGTTTTTTGCGATTTCTTCTACTGTTTTTCCACTATCTATCTGCTCTGTTATCTTTAAAAGGTCGGAGGATTTGTAATTTTTAAAATTTCCGCTACCCTTTGACGCTAAAATTGCAAGCAAGTCAATCCAACTTGCGTGCTTACTGGTTTTGTATGTTTTTATATCATAATCAATACACTCACTCATTGCCTTGTATGTAACATTGAAATCCACCCATTTTATAAATCCGTCTTTTTCTACGGCTATGTATTCTTCTTTTTTAGGAAATGCGGAAACGCATACCGAAAAAGCAAGTGCCAACACTAATACAACTGACGACATTTTATAAAAATTTTTTGCCAACTTTCTCACCTCTCTAAAAATTATATGATTTATACAAGCAGTCAATTCATACAATTTATCTTGCGAGGTGTTTTGATGAGATATTTATTCAGATTTTTTATTTTTTGTGTGGTTCTTGCCATCTTTTTCGGAATTTTCAAAGCAGGTGCTTATATCTGTTGCATAGCGCAGGATGGCGAATACGACCTGCCCGTGATTATGTATCACCATATTTTAAAAGATACCCAAAAGAGCGGACCTTATATAATTACGCCTGATGAATTTGAGAAAGACTTGAAATTTATAGAACGCGAGGGATATACTACCGTTTCCGTTCAAAACCTCATCGATTACACAGAAAAAGGCACTTCCCTGCCCGAAAAACCGATTCTTATAACCTTTGATGACGGACACCTTTCGTATCTTGAATACGCTGTGCCACTCCTTGAAAAATATAATATGCGCGCCCTTGTGTCGGCGGTGGGAGCATACACAAATGACTACACGGAACACCCCGACAGATGCGTTTCCTATGCTTA